>NZ_RZPL01000335.1:0-5883 GCF_004022805.1 Mesorhizobium sp. M7A.F.Ca.CA.002.04.1.1
CCCTCTGGATACGAGCCATCTTCTCGTCGCGCGGCACCTCGGCGCAGAGCGACAGCCAGGCATGGCAGAGAGGCGGCTGGAACAGATGCTCCTCGAAATTGCCCTCGATCACCGCATCCATGCGCTCCATCGGAGTCTGCGCCCGGCGAAGCCGCGCGATCACCGCCTGGCACAGGACGGCGTTTGCCTCACGCATCGCGTGCTCGAACAATTCCTGCTTGTTGCGGAAATAGTGCAGCACGATGCCCTTGGAGGCACCGGCCTGCGCCGCCACCTTTTCCAGTGTCGCGCCGGCAATGCCCTCGCGCTCCAGCACCGCGAAGGCCGCCTGCCGCAATTCCTTGCGGCGGATCTCACTGAGACGCTTGAGTTTCACGGGATCGGTCCATGCATTTCGAATCCACGTTGACATCTTCGTCCGTTCAGATCAAGAATTGACCCATGGGACAATAAAAAGACCAATTGGTCAATTTTACGGACGAGGAGAACCGAAATGTTGCGCATCCTTGCAAATGGCGTCTGCCTTGCCGGCCTCATGTTGGCCACTCATGCGGCCCAGGCGGCCGAGGCCGAAGAGTGCAAGACGGTCCGCATGGCCGAACCCGGCTGGAACGACCTTGCCTTCACCACAGGAGTCGCAAATGTCCTGTTGGAGGCGCTTGGCTATCAGCCGCAAAGCCAGGTGCTCGGCATCAACGTCATCTACGAGGGCATGAAAAACAGGGACCTCGACCTGTTCCTGGGCTACTGGGACCCGGCCATGGTCACCTATTACGAGCCCTACAAGAAGGACGGCTCGGTCGAGAATGTGCGCGTCAATCTCGTAGGCGCCAAATACACATTCGCCGTGCCGACCTATGTCTGGGAAGCCGGCGTCAAGGACATTTCCGACCTGCACAAATTCGCCGACAAATTCGGCAAGAAAATGTACGGCATCGAGCCCGGTTCAAACCAGTTGATGATGGACGCTATCGCCGATCCCGCCTTTGGCCTGGACGGCTGGCAGGTGGTCGAATCGAGCGAAGCCGGCATGCTTTCCGAGGTCGGCTACGAGATCAAGGAGAAGCAGTTCATCGTCTTCCAGGGCTGGGCGCCGCACCCGATGAACATGATGTACGACTTCAAATATCTGACCGGCGGCGACAAGTTCTTCGGCCCGAATTTCGGCGCCGCGACGGTGACGACGCAGGTGCGCAAGGGCTATCTGCAGCAATGCCCGAACGTCGCACAGTTCTTGAAAAACCTCGCCTTCGACATCGATTTCGAGAATGTCGGCATGGGTTATCTGATCAATGACGGCATGAAGCCGGAGGACGGCGCGCTGAAGGCAATCACGGCCAACAAGAGCCGTCTCGATGCCTGGCTCGCCGGTGTCACCACCTTCGACGGCCAACCCGGCCTTGCCGCGGTCAAGGAAAAGCTCGGCCTGTGAGGGCGGCGGTGCTGAATGCCTGCGCGAACCAGGACGGCTGGGCCGGCCGCAAGCAGTTCGTCACTGTCGGCAATCTCGACATCGCCTATGTCGAGATAACAGGCGCCGAGCCGGCACTGCTGTCGGTGCACGGCTTCACCGACACCAGCCGCAGCTTTTCGCTTCTGGCGCCCTATCTGGCCGGCCGCCGTCTGATCATGCCGGATCTGCGCGGCCACGGCGCCTCGCAGGCCGGCAAAGGCTGCGGCATAGCCGATTTCGCCGACGATATTGCCGGGCTGATCCTACGCTTGCGGCTCGACCGGCCGCTCGTCGTCGGCCATTCGCTGGGCGCCATGGTGGCCATCGCATTGGCAGGGCGACACAGGGAGCTGATTGGCGGGCTGGTGGTGCTGGCCGGCACGCTAAAGCCCGATTTCGCGCCGGATCATCCGCTGGTCGCGGGCGTCGAGGCGCTGCGCGACCCGATATCGCCGGCCGATCCGTTCTACGCCTGGTGGCATGCCTGCAGTCCCGACGTGCCTCCAGCCTTTCTCGCCGGCTTGGCGAGAGACGCGTCGGCATTGCCGGCGCCGCGCTGGCGCGCGATTCTCGAGGAAATCCGCAGCGCCGATCTGAGCGATGCGGCGCGGGCCGTGCAGGCCCGGACGCTGATCATCGCCGGCGCCTGCGACCCGCTGTTCGGCGAGGCGCACCAGCAGGCGTTGCAATCCGCTCTTGCCGGAGCCGTCTTCGTCCGGGCCGAGCGCTGTGGCCACAACCCGCATTGGGAAGACCCGGCCCTTGTCGCCAAGACCATCGTCGAGGCATTTGAAGTCTGATGCATGTCGCCCAAAAGTGGCCCCGGTTTTGGGAGAACGAAATGCACAAAAAAGGATCTATTCCTAAGCGCGTCGACGCGCTTTAGGAATAGATCCCGACCAGTGATTGCGATGTCGGCGACAGCCGCAAGGTCTCCGTGGGTTTGGTCAAGCCGGGTTGCGCGGCCCGCCACAAATCCTGCCATGCCGGCGAGGCGGCAAGCGCGGCCTTGTGGCGGGCATGCGCTTCTGTGCTGGCAAAACCCATGACGCTGATGAAGACGTTTTCGTCAGCCCGTACCGGCAGGCGCGGAAAATTGTTTTCGGCAGGCTCGGTCACGAACGCGGCGAGCAGGCGTGCGTCGGCCGTCATCAGGCACGCCGTCTCAATCTCGAAGCGGGTGGTGAAATCTGCCTCCGTGCCGGGCTGCAAATGATGAATCTCGATGACAACGATGCCGGTCAGCGGCCTGTTTCGAATGGGCTTTTCGTCGCCGGCCAGGCTTGGCCGCTGCGCCCCCGCAAGGTCGAAGCCGGCGCCCGGCCACGCCGGCTTGAGCAGCAGCACATCGTCGGAATCGATCATCGTCGCGTTGGCCGCATCGCGGTGCGCCGCCCAGACCGGCCCGCCATAGAAAGCGGCAAGAGCATTTTTCCGCGCATCCATGCTGTCGAAGCCGCGCATCCAGACGAACATGTCAGGCCGATCGAGATCCCGGAACTGGCCGATGATGGTCATGCCGGCGGCCTCCTGGCCCTCGATCAGCCTGCTGTCGAAGATGTCGATGAGCGTGTCGCGTTGGCCTGGCTTCAGCGTGTATTGCCGCAACTCGACGACAGGCGAGGCGAGCGCCGAGGGTTTCGGCGCGACGTTCTGGGGCAGGTTCATCCGGCATTCTCCAAAACAGGGTGATTGTCCTGTTTGTAAAACAGACCGGTTGTCCTGTTTTGTCAATATGCTAATGTCCGGCAATGTCAGCAGAGATGATCGCTCAACCAAAACCGCGCCCGGGAAAACGCATCAACGACCCTGAAGGCATGCGCAAGAAAGTGCTCGATGTCGCCGAGGACGCGTTCCAGGCGCGCGGCTATCACGCCTCCAGCATCGGCGACCTGATGGCGGCGGCGGGTGTCAGCGGCGGTGCGCTGCATCACCATTTCCCGACCAAGAAGGCGCTCGCGCTGGCGGTGATCGACGAGCGTGTGGCGGCAGCGGTCGAAGAGACATGGATCGCGCCGGTGCTGGCGGCGGCGTCGGCCCGCGAAGGCGTGCGCGCGGTGTTCGAGGCCGTGGCGGCGCAACTGGAGCAGCAGGGTTTCGTGCGCGGCTGTCCGCTCAACAATCTGGCGCACGAACTGTCGCTTGCCGACCCGGATTTCCGCATTGCCCTTGCCGGGATATTTGCCGGGTGGCGGCGCGCGATTGCCGACAAGCTGCATGCCGACCAGCAGGTGGGCAAGGACGAGGGCACGGACCCCGAACGCTTCGCCGCGCTGACGGTCGCCGCCTATTCCGGAGCGATGTCGATGGCCAAGGCCACGCAGGATGCCGGTGTGCTGCGGGATTGTCTGGCGGGACTTGAGCGAAGCGCGCCGTCGCCATCGCAGGGCGCATTGGCGGCCAGGCGACGCAACAGGATACTGCCACGGCCGGGAACCCCTTGACTCGCCGTGCTCTGGTTCAGCTACTCGGCCAGCGGCTTGATCGTCTCGTAGCCGTTGACGGATTCCGAACTGGTGCCTTCATCGTAGCGCCGCGCGAGCGCGGCTTGCAGATCTGGCGCATAGAGGGCGGTAAATGAATCCAGCGTCTCGCCGGCACCGTTCTTGAAGGTCTCCTTGACCGCCAGGACATTGTATTTGCACTCGCCCAGGCTGAATGTCTCCTTGCCCTTGACGACCAGGCTCAGCGTCTTGGTGCCCTTCGGCGGCTTGTTCGGCGACAGCTCGACGAACTCTATCGCGGCCTTTGTCCCCGCCTTCAGCGGAAACAGCTTTCGCAGATCGGAAAGCGGGATCATCGCCAGGCGACCGGTGTCGCTGTCGCGAAACACCTCGATCAGGCCGGCAAACAGATACTGGGTTTGCGGCGATTGCGATTCGTAGGTGTTGGCAACCGACATCATCCCGCCGGCCACGGGCCGAAATTCGCTCTGGATGCCGGGCCTCGCCAGAACGAAACCCTTTCTGGCGGACTTGACGTCGACGCAACCGGCCGCATGCGCAGTGCTCGCGCACAACATCGCGGCCAGGATCATGCAGATAGGTGCGGCTTTCATTTTTCGTCCTCCTCCGCTTGCGCAAGCGAGACATGCCAGACCCGTGGCATCATGTCGATGATGGCGCAGAGGCGCTGGACGACCGGCCGCTGTCCATGCTGAATCAGCGTATGATGAATCGCCGTTCGACTGCATCGCTTTCCCGACGCAACTTCCTGGCGCAGGCTGCAGGATTTGCCGCGGCCGGCGCCTTGTCGCGCCCGGCCTTCAGCCAGACCGGGCAACGCGTCCAGTCGATCGACGCCACTTTCCTGTTCATCGCCGATGTCCATGCCTGCCGCATGGCGAGCGGCTTGAGCCCCAACTGCCTGCAGGAAGGCAAGACCGACGCCGCGCTGCTGCGCAACGTGGCGGCGCTGAATGCGCTTGGCGACAAGGACTGGCCAACTGAGATCAATGGCGTCGCCACCGGCCTGCGTTCGGCCGGCAGGATAGGCACGCCGCTCGGCCTTGTCGTCGGCGGCGACATCACCGACGATGGCGGCGGCCAGATCACGCAGCCGAGCGAGGGCACCCAACTGCTCCAGTTCAGCCAACGCTACAGCCAGGGCGTCGGTCCCGATCGCGTGCACATGCCGGTTTATATCGGGCTCGGCAACCATGATCTCGACCAGAACGGCCCGCCGCACCATGTCGACTGGTATCGGCGCGAACTGCGCGACTATGTCGAGGTCAACCATCGCGCCGGCGTGTTCTTCAAGCCGCCGGTGCCGGCCACCGACTATGATGTCGACACCGACTGCTACTCCTGGGACTGGGGCGGCCTGCATCTGATCCAGACGCATCGTTTCGCCGGCGATACCGGCCACGGCGCCGAGAGCAGCCTGCCATGGCTGAAGCAGGATCTGGCGACCTATGCGGCGGACGGCCGTCCGGTCATCCTGTTCCAGCATTATGGCTGGGACACCTTCTCGGTGGAACGTTGGGATGCCGCCAAGCGGCACTTCGATGATGACGGCAGTGGTGCGCCGCATTGGTGGAGCGAGGCCGACCGGCAGGCGTTGCTGGCGGCGCTGAAGGGCTACAATATCGTCGGCATTTTCCATGGCCACCAGCACGAAACGCCGCTGATCTATCGCAGGGACGGGATCGACCTGTTCAAGCCGAAGGCTGCCTATATGGGCGGTTTCGCGCTGGCCAGGGTGACCAGCGACGGCATGGACGTGGTGCTGGGCGAGGCGACCGGCGATCACGGCGAGGTCGCCTTCACCAATGCTTTCAGCAAGGGTTGGAGCACCTGAAAAAGGCGGCCTTCGCGACCGCCTTTCCCTCGATAAAGCGCGTTTGCCGATGTCGGATCAGAGCGCCTTCTTGACCTTGTCCTTGACGTCGCCATAGGCCTTCTGCGCCTTACCGGCGGTCCGGTCTCCCG
>NZ_RZPL01000336.1:0-5872 GCF_004022805.1 Mesorhizobium sp. M7A.F.Ca.CA.002.04.1.1
GTCGGGCGGCCGCGGCGGAAATGGTCCCGTCGCCGCCACCCGCCAGCACGATGTCGACCGAGCGACGCGAAGCGGCGTTGTCCAGCGTCTCCACCACATCCTTGCCGGCGACAATTTCGATGCTGAGCGAGTGGCCTGCCGTTTCCAGCGTCTGATGCATCCTGTCGGAGAAAGCGGCGAGGTCGGTGGTGCGCAAAGTGCCGCCGTCCCGGTTCAGCACCGCTGCAAATCTCATGCCCCGCTCCACCAGGTCAGCCAAATGGCGGCCGGGATATACCCAGCCAACGGCTGAAACGCGGCGTCGACAGAAAGGTTCCTCTTGCCACGGGGTGACTACCCCAGCGGCTCAATAATTTCCGTGGTTTCGTTCCCGGACCGCAGCGCTTTGTCGGAACAACTGACCCGGTCACGACGTTGTGAACCTGCAGATGCCGCGTTCCCCAAGGAGACGCGGCGCATGAGATCAGGCACGAGGAGAGACTACCATGATCCGCAATCTTTTAGCCACGACGGCGCTCGCAACCTTTGTCGCGACCGGCGCCTATGCGCAGAACGCAACAAATACGGCGCCTGCCACGCCCGCCGTCCAGGAGCCCGCCGCCGCTCCTGTGGCACGCGCAGAGGGCAGCATCGTCACCAACATCATCGGTGAGTCCGTCTACAACGGCACCGGCGACGATGCCGAAAACATCGGCAAGGTCAGCGACGTCGTGTTCGACAAGGATGGGCAGGCGAAATCCGTTGTCATCGACGTCGGCGGTTTTCTGGGTGTCGGCGCCAAAAGCGTTGCTTTCGATTGCGGCAAGCTGCAGTGGGCCGAAAAGAATGGCGACCGCTGGTTGGTGGCCCAGACGACCAAGGACGAACTGACGGCGCAGGCAGAATTCGATAAAAAGCCTTACAGCCCGACCCCAGCACCTGCGGCATCGACCGACGCAACAGCGCCGGCAGCACCCGCGACGACGGACACAGCGCAAAAGCCTGTCGACATGAACGCCGCTTCGGCAGAACCAGTCAAGCGCGCCGACGGCAATCTCGCCACCAACATCATCGGGGAAAACGTCTATAACGGCACCGGCGATGACGCCCAGAACATCGGCGACGTCAACGACATTGTGCTGACCAAGGATGGCAAGGCGCAGTACTTGGTCATCGGCGTCGGCGGTTTCCTAGGCCTTGGCGCCAAGAACGTCACCTATGACTTCTCGAAGGCGCAGTGGGCCGAGAAGAATGGCGACCGCTGGCTGGTCGCCCAGACCACCAAGGAAGAATTGCAGGCGCAGCCGGATTTCAACCGCAAGGCCTATGACCCTGCGCCGGCAACGACGGCTTCGAATGCGCCGGCAGCAGTCGCGCCCGCCGCAGCCCCTGCCGTCGCTCCGTCCGACAAGACGGCACAGGCTCCGGCGCCCACGACCCCCGATGCCTCGGCTCCGGACCAGACAAAGACCGCAGCCATCGACAAGTCGACGCTGACCGAGATGCCGGTTGGTGAGATTCGCGCCGATGACCTCAAGGGCACGACTGTCTATGGCGCCAACGACGCCAAGGTCGGCGAGATCGGCGATGTCGTGCTTGCGCCCGACAAGAAGGCCGATGCGGTGATCGTCGATGTCGGTGGCTTCCTCGGCATTGGCGAGAAGGAAGTCGCGGTCGGCATGGATAATCTCAAATTCATGACCGACAAGGCGGGCAACAAATACCTGTACACGACCTTCACCAAGGAACAGCTCGAGGCACAAACCGCCTATGACAAGGGCAGCTATGCCGAGAAGCGCGATCAGCAGCGCATGATCGTCAGGTAGTTTCCACCCAGTCGGATACAGGCCCGCGCCGGCAACGATGCGGGCCTGTGTTCATGTGTGGCGTGGAGGCAGGCCAGCGGCATGGCCGACGAGGCCGTTCTCGGTCAATTCGGCCAGTGCCAGCGATTGATCGAGATGTTCGGCCCGCCAGGCGAGCAGTCGTTCGGCGAATTCCAGCCGCACGGCGAGATGGCTGGGGTCGGCCGCGAGGTTGTCCAATTCGTCCGGATCGTTTTCCAGATCGAACAGCAGCGGCGGCAGGTTGCCGCCGAAATGCACATATTTGAAATGTTCCGTGCGGATTACGGCGAGATTGCATTGGCGTGAGGCGATGCCGAAATGGCGTTCGGCCTCGCCCGCGGCAACCGAGCGGAAATCGAACTCCCAATGCGCGGCATCGCGCCACGCCGCCGGGGCCTCTCCGCTCAGGAACGGCTTCAGCGACCTGCCGTCGAGATGCGGCGCGGGCTCTTCGCCGAGCAGGTCGAGAAACGTCGGCAAAATGTCGACCGCTTCGGTGAAGCTGTCGACCTTGCCGCCGGCCGCCTTGCCGTGGCGCGGATCGCGGATGATCAGCGGAATGTGGTAGCTGCCGTCGAAATAGCCTCCCTTGCCCAGCATGAAATGGTCGCCCATCATCTCGGCATGGTCCGAGGTCAGCACGACGATGGTGTCGTCCCACGCGCCGGCCGCCTTGACCGCTTGCCAGATGCGGCCGAGCTGGGCGTCGACCTCGGAAATCATGCCGTAATAGATCGCGCGGAGGACGCGAAAATCGTCTTCGCTCCAGTCGTGCACCTTGCCGCTGGCGTCGGGGCGGAATTTCATCTGTTTCTGCCGGCCGAGATCATAGGCTAGATAGGGATGGTTTTCCGCCTCCTCCTGCCAACTTGCCGCGCGCCGAAAGGCCGGGCCGTCAGCCGGATCGTACATTGTGTTGTAGGGCTCCGGCACTATGAAGGGCGGGTGCGGGCTGATGAAGGAAAGATGCGCGAACCACGGCGCGGCGTGCTCCTGTTCGCCAAGCCAACGCGCGAATTCGCCGGTCAGGAAGGCCGCCGGGGTTTGCTGCCCGGAGTAGACGGGCGGCGCGTTGTCGACGGTGGTTCCGACCGCGCCGTCGGCCACCGGGCGATGGATGTCGGGAGATCCGGCGCTGGCGTCGACACCTTGTAGTTCCAGCCAGGATAGCCATTGCTTCTGATGCTCGGGCAGCAACTGGCGCACCGTAAAGCCCGGCAGCACGCCTTCATAGCTTTGCAGCCGCGGATCGCCTGGCGCCAGCAGGCGCGGATCGAGCGACACATCGGTGTAGCCGAACAGCGTCGGATCATAGCCCAGGGCGCGAGCCGAAAGCGCAATGTTGCCGTGGCGAGCGTCGAGCGGCGTGCCATTGCGGCAGACGCGGTTGTTCATCTGGTAGAGGCCGGTATAGAGGCAGGCGCGAGCGGGCGAGCAGGGCGCCGCGCCGCCATAATGCCGCTTGAACAGCACGCCCTCCGCGGCCAAAGCGTCGGCATTCGGCGTTCGCACGATCGGATGACCGGCGGCGGACAGACAATCGCCGCGCCACTGGTCGCATGTGATCAGGAGAATGTTAGGCCGCCTGGCTTTTCCAGTCACTCACGATACCTTTGTCCCGGATGTCGAACGCCGTTTATGGAACCGAATTCTGGCCATGGCGCAAGTCTGACCTGCGAGCCAATTGGTGAACGAACCTTGTTCCATCGTTCACTTTTATGACACAGTCTATTCTGTGTTTGCCGCCTTTGCGGAAACTGCCCTGGTCCTCATATTGGCGTGGACAGCGGCGAGGGCCGCACATGTACCAAGGGAAGGAGCAAGACAATGCTCGACCAGATCAAGGGCCTGCATCACGTCACGTCGATGGCCAGGGATGCCCGCCAGAACAACGATTTCTTCACCAGGAAACTCGGTCAGCGCCGGGTCAAGAAGACCGTCAATTTCGACGCGCCCGATGTTTACCATCTTTACTACGGTGACGAGGCCGGTACGCCGGGTTCGGTGATGACCTATTTCCCCTTCCCCGACATCGGCAAGGGCCGGCATGGGGTCGGGGAAGTCGGAACCACCGTCTACTCGGTGCCGGAAGGCACGCTTGGCTATTGGGAAAAACGCTTTGCCGATGAGGGCGTCACCGGCCTCTCGCGCGAAGAAACCTTCGGTGAGAAGCGCCTGGCTTTTGCCGGACCGGATGGTGACGGCTTCGCGCTGGTCGAGTGCAAGAGCGACAGCAGAGCACCCTGGGCGAAAGGCGGCGTTCCCACGGATGAGGCGATCCGAGGCTTTCATTCCGTGTCGCTCAGGCTGAAGGATGGCGGCGCCACGGAAGAGCTGCTGAAGTTCATGGGCTATGAGGAAGTCGACAAGTCCGGCAATCTCAGGCGGCTGGCGGTGAAGAACGGCAATGGCGCCGATGTCATCGACATCGAATCGCTGCCGAGCACGGCCTTCGCCGATCTCGGCGCCGGCTCCGTCCATCACGTCGCCTTCGCGGTCGAGAACCGCGCCAGGCAGCTGGAAGTACGCAAGGCGTTGATGGACACCGGCTATGGGGTGACGCCGGTGATCGACCGCGACTACTTCTGGGCGATCTATTTCCGCACACCGGGTGGCGTGCTGTTCGAAGTCGCCACCAACGAGCCGGGATTCGATCGCGACGAGGATACCGCTCATCTGGGCGAGGCGCTGAAGCTGCCGACGCAGCACCAGCACCTGCGGCCCTATCTCGAGCAGCATCTGCAGAAGTTGGAAGGCTGAGACCATGAGCAAGGACGCTTACATCCACAAGGTGCTGCCCGGTTCGCCGGGCGGTCCATTGCTGTTCGTCTTCCATGGCACGGGAGGCGATGAGAATCAGCTTCTGTCGCTGGGGCGCGATCTCGCGCCCCAGGCAACCATCGTCTCGCCGCGCGGTGATGTGTCGGAACAAGGTGCCGCGCGCTTCTTTCGCCGCGCCGCCGAGGGCATCTACGATATGGACGACCTGGCGCGGGCGACGACCAAGATGGCGGGCTTCGTCAAGGCCCATGTTGAAGCAGCGAAGCCATCGGCCGTGCTGGGTCTCGGCTATTCCAACGGCGCCAATGTCCTAGCCTCGGTGGTGTTCGCGGTTCCAGCGCTGTTCGACGCGTCGGTGCTGATGCATCCGCTGATCCCGTTCGAACCTGAGGTCAAGGGCAGCCTCGCCGGCCGCCATATCCTGGTGACCGCCGGCAAGCGCGATCCGATCTGCCCACCGAACCTGACCACGCGGCTCGAGGCCTATTTGCGTGCCGACGGCGCCGATGTCACAGTGGAATGGCACGATGGCGGGCACGAGGTGCGGCCAAACGAGATCGAGGCGGCACGGCGGTTCTTTGCCGATACTGCCCAAGGAGCATAGCAATGCCTGACCAACTGCCTGAGATCGAACTTGAGGATCGCGGTTCCAAGGGCCGCTACGTCCTGCGTGGACCCGATGGCGCCGAGGCCGAGATGACTTTCACCAAGATCGGTGAGCACCAGATCATCATCGACCACACCGAAGTGCCGGACGTCTTTCGCGGCCAGGGTGCCGGGCTTCGGCTTGTCACCCGCGCCGTCGAGGATGCGCGTGCGGCGGGCAAGAAGATCATCCCGCTCTGCCCGTTCGCCAACGCTCAGTTCCGCCGCCATCAGGAATGGGCCGACGTGCTGAAGCGGTAGGGATTCGTTGCTTGGAAACGGCGCGGCAAGCGGCTGCCATCCCACCGGGGCGGCTTTGGCATTTGCGCGGGTGGCGCATCCTGCCTAAGTAGATAGGATATATCTTAGCCGCGCCGACAAACGAACCGAATGATCCCCCAATGACCGAAACCGATCTCGTTCCCGTCTTCGACGGCCACAACGATACGTTGCTCAGGCTCCATCAGTCGAAAGACACGGACGTCGAAAAACTGTTCATCGAGGGGAAATCGGGCGGCCATATCGACCTGCCACGCGCGAAAGCCGGCGGCTTCGCCGGGGGCATGTTCGCCATCTTTCCGCCGCCTGTCGAGAAATCCAGGCGCGGCGCCGTGCCCCTG
>NZ_RZPL01000337.1:0-5821 GCF_004022805.1 Mesorhizobium sp. M7A.F.Ca.CA.002.04.1.1
GCTAACAAGATGGGAAAGGAGGTCATTGCTATTGCCGCTGGCGGACTTCGGCCGGCCACCCCATTTCCTCTTCCGAGAGGTGAATTGTCCAACCAACCCTGCTGACTAATGACGAGCATGATCGTATCGTCAACGTGTCACAGAATTGCTTGCAAGCTCACGGCCTCAGCTGGGCCAACGAACATTGAACTCCGTGGACGAAGCCTGGACCCGTCGTCATCCAAGTCAATCCGCGCCTCGATGAGGGGACAGATCCTCAATTGGTTCAGCTGGCTTGCAGTATTGCACCTAGCAGTCACGGCGAGGACTGGGATTTGCGAAGAAGGCATTCTCGCAGTGCGGCCGTACGGTACCTCATTCCTGGCACACTGGATTAGATCGCTGGCGACATTAAGATCAGGTGTGACCGAGGTGAAATTTTATGTCGAAAACCTGAAGGCAGGGCGTCAGGCAGGGCGATTACAGAGATCCTATCGGACATGTCATCGCAGTTTCATCCACCATTGCTCGACCGAGGCGACACTCATCGTCCCATCAACCTAATCCATTGGTCGATCACGCCGTTCACGACCCTTGGCGAAGAAGGAATCAGCAGCCCCTAGGCTCAATTGGAAAGCGGGGCGGGGTCCATACGTATCTTCGTTTCCGGGCACCTCATGCTAATGAAGCCGCGACAACAGGTTGGTTATGCACCCAGGTGCTGGCCAATCCGGCTTGACTGGAAAGTTTCATACCCAGGCCTGGCACAGGCGAGCGTGATGCCGCTCTCGCTATGTTGGACCGCAGACGCCGCGACGGCGCATCGACTGGCGCTGGCGAAGCCTAGGACGCGCCAGTCAAGGACCTGCAAAGAGCAAGATCACGCCGCGCGTTGCCTTCAACGCCCATTTGAGCAGAAAGCAACAAGCCTCGCGTATAGCGATCGATGACCGCACGAAGCGCCATCCGGGCTATGATCTCAGTCAGCACTGCCCTAAGGGGTCAGAGGAGGGTTCGGTCAGTCAAGACCTCAGACGGCATGGCCAAGGTCAAGCTGCGAGGATGTGCCACCGCGGGCGCGGCATAACTTGGCGGGCTACAATTTGGTTCGCTTGCCCAGGCTGCTGGCAGCGCCGGTAGTCGGCCGCGCCGGACTGGCACCTACGTCTGGTCCATGAACGGTTGCTTTAGCAAAACCGAAGTCCTCGCCAAAACTCTTCGCCGACGTGCGACGACCGCGCCGGTGCTCGTTCCGGGGTCGGCAAGACGAAGACAGGCCTACTCTGGATTTATGCCCGCGATGACTGATTAGGGAGGGAGCGGACCGCCGGGCGTCTTATGTCTATGCGCCGGACCGAAAAGGCCCAGCGTGCGATCGCTCATCTCGCAGGCTCTCTACCGGAACTTGCAGGTCGACGGCTATAGCGGGCCATCGCTTGCTGGCCGACGAAAAGCGGCTTCACGCTCGCCTTCTGCCATGCCGCGCCCGATCGAGGCGCTAAGAAGGATCCGCGAACTCTAAAAGATCGAGGATGACATCCGTAGCCGAGGCCAACGAGGCCTTGCTGCACGCAGGCAAAAAGTGCTCAACCATCACGGCACTGGACCCAGGGCGGCTAGAGAAGCTCGGCCAAATCAGTCAGAAGACCAAGCTCACAGCGGCGATCCCCTACACGCTCTCGCGCTGGGAAGCGCCTCTCGCGCATCCTGGACGAGGCCATATCAAGATCGACAGCAACGTGGTCGAACGCTCAATCATACGCAACTCTTTTTGCAGCTCCGGCGGTGGCGCTGAGCACTGGTCAGTCATCGTGTCGCTGGGTGATCGCCGGGATTGGCCGGATAGCCTGAAGCTAAGGCCGTCGAGCCAGACCCTCTGACCTGCCACTGAACTTTCAACCAGTGGCGATTAGCCTCGGCCGTTTCTGTTATGGCGCGGTTTGAGCAACGGGCGGAGGCGCGAAGCCTTCATTGAGTGCAGCGTCGGAGCCGGTTGCGGCGAGGGTTCCGGCGAAGACCGCCGGGGTCAAATAGCGAGCGAGGAATGCGGCCTCACGGTGTTGAACAACACCAGGAAAGAACACCCACAGGACCGAGGAACGCAAGTTTCTTTATCCGTGGCATCCTTGGGCCGGGCGTTGTGTTCACGTTCATGAGGTGATCGAGAACGCCGACCGGGAGGTTTTCCGCTGCAGTCTCTCCCGCCACGCCTCCGATCGGTGGCTGGAAGTTCCGGCCTGGATGTTTGATCGCGGTCTGCACCGCGTGGCGCATTGCCCTGCCCCACATATCGATCCCAGAACGCTTGGCGTCTTGGTGACACTGCTGCAGGACCCGACGGCCAATTCCCACACCCCATCGCAATTGGAGGATTCGGGCGCAGCATCGGGTCCTCACGAAGCGAACCGGGGAGAGGTCCATACCGCGCCAGCCTACGACATATCAGTTCGATCTTCTCCAACCCGCACGACGCGCAGACCGCGCAGATGCCGCCATTCGCTCGCGCAGCCGCCGTAAGGCGCGAGATGCTGGCGCTGATTCCGGGTGCACACGAAGGCTACGTCGGCTGGGAAAGGCGGAAGCGATCCGCAAGATGGTGAGCGACCACGTGCCCACGAGCCGGCATCACGGGGCGCCCAAGCATGGCGACGCTCTGCTCGCCGACCTTGTCCGCTGCCGGCGCTGCGGCCGCGAGCTGACGGTCCGCTACACGGGAACCAAGCACAACATTCCGCGCTATTCCTGCTGGCGTGGTCTGCTTGACAATGGCGAGCCGCGTTGCATCGCCTTCGGTGGACTCGCGTCGATCGAAGGCGTTCATCCTCTGCCGGACGGTCCATGGGTCTTCAGCCGATCAACGCTTGACGAACCGGCGGCTCAGCGCATCGTTCATCGCGCGCGGCAAAACCCAAAATACCCCATGGGATCGCATCCAGATCAGCAAAACCTATTCACTCAAATGACATAGACAGATGAGTGTTATGAACAGGATTTAGGTCCTGCCTCCATTCGGCAGTGGCACTGCGGGCGTGGTCGAGGCCGAAGAACAGGCCATCGTTCAACAGCTCGTCTCGCATTCGGCCGTTGAGGGAATCGCGTAGCCATTTTGCATCGGCTTGCCCGGCGCGGTGTAGTGCCATTCGCTCCTGTTCAGCCGCTGATAACAGGCCAGTCAGTTGTTGCCCACAAGAATCAGGATCTCGTGGGCGCGCCGCACCACTGGCGGATCTATCATTTTGCCATTCAACGAGAATGCGGACAGTCCACGCGTGGCGGCATCATTTGCCGCCGCGACAACTTTATGGGCCCACTCGAGCTCCTGGGCGCTTGGCGAGAAAGCCTCATTGAATATGGCCACCTGTGTCGGATGGATCGCCAAAGCTCCGGCAAAGCCAAGCCGCCGCGCCCGCACCGCGGCCTCACGAAGTTTATGCGTGTCCGAGAACTCGCCGATGCTTCCTATGAAGCCCAGCGGGAGCAAGCCGGCCGCGCGGGCGGCAAACAGAACAGAAAGGTTCGGCGTCAAAAGAAGGTCGAATCCTGGGGCGCCGCCAACAGCGGCGCTGAAGTCTTCAGGGCCAAGCGCCATTGCGACCATCCTTGGATGCGCCGACGCAATGGCCGCAAGCCTTTGCAAGGCGCCCGGGGTCTCAATCTGGGCAAGGAACCGGATGCCTCCCTGCGGAAGATTTCTTTCACGTTCTAGTTCCGAAACCGCATTCGCGATCTCTATAACCCACTCTGCCGAATCCGTCTTCGGAAGAACCAGTGCGTCAACACCCGCCATCACGGCTGCATCGAGATCGGCCGCCAAGGCGCGCAGACCATGATTCACGCGGACCAAAACAGATGCGCCTTTCCGGCCCACCTCTGCCACGCATTCAGGAAGCTGCTGCCGTGACTCTCCTTTCCGATCCTGGGGCACGGAATCCTCCAGGTCGAGAATGACGCCATCTGCGCCCCGCTCATGGGCCGTCTCTACAAAGCGCGGAACGTGAACAGGAACGAAGAGCAGGGATCTCCAGCGCGGTACAGACATCGCGCCTTCAACGGCCGCAAAGGTGTCCTTGATCATGGAGACGCCTTTGCGGCCGATTTTAGCGCGGGCGCTGCCAGTGAGCTTTCTAGGCGGCCGGTGCGCTGAAATGATCCGAGGTACACAGGCATTTTGTAAACCGCGAGCAGTCTCACCTTACTGAAACGCGCGCTCACGCTGACGCGGCTCTTTCGCGCAAAAGCGCCCGCACCTCCTCGCGGACAGCCTCGGTATGAGAGCCAAGAGCCGGGACTGGGCGAAGCGAGGGGAGCTCCGAGTTGAAAATCGCCGCCGGCGCTATCGTCTCGACGGCTCCATCGGGTGTTCCAACCTGCACCCTGCGAATGTGTGGATGCTTTGAAACATCCACCACTTCGTTCAGTCGGCCATATGCCAGGCCGGCCGCCTCGAGCTCCTGCATCGCATCGTGGCAGGATAGTTCAAAAAACCGCTGTTCAATGATCTCATCAAGTTGCGCACGATGAGCGAGGCGCTCCATATTGTCAGCAAAACCAGGTGCGCGTGTGAGCCCGGACTGCTTCAGGAATTTCTCGCAGAAATTCACCCATTCGCGGTCATTCTGAACCGAAAAGATGACCTCTTTGCCGTCGGCACAGCGATAGGCACCATACGGCGCGAGCGACGGGTGTTTCACGCCTGCGCGTACCGTCTGGTAGCCGCTGTAATCATTTTGCAAAACCGGCACGTTCATCCAGTCGGCGACGGCATCAAACAGTGACACCTGGATGCTGGTCCCTTCGCCGGTGACCTCGCGGTGGTACAGTGCCTGAAGAATGGCGCTGTGCGCTGTCATGCCCGCCGAGATATCGCAAACCGAGACCCCTACACGCGCAGGCCCCTGTTGGTTGCCGGTGATAGCGCATAGACCTGTTTCGGCCTGGACGATCAGATCGTAGGCCTTCAAATGGGAATACGGCCCTGACTCCCCGAAACCAGAAATGTCGCAGGTGATCAGCCGCGGATATCGTCGACGCAGATCAGCGGACGCGAACCCCAGTTTTTCTATGCTGCCCGGCTTTAGATTCTGGATGAAGACATCAGCACTGGCAATGAGCGTGTCGAGGACGGCGCGATCCGCCTCCAACCTCAGGTCTAGACAGACCGACTCCTTACCCCGGTTGAGCCAGACGAAGTACGCGCTCTGCCCCCGCACCAGCTTGTCGTAGTTTCGGGCAAAGTCCCCTTCGGGCCTTTCGACCTTGATCACCCGGGCGCCTGCGTCAGCAAGGCGAGACGATGCGTAGGGAGCTGCAACGGCCTGTTCGACCGCCACAACCGTGATGTCCTTGAGACTGTTTAGCATCAGGGCGCTTCCTACGCGGCTTTCAGGTTTTGTGCCCGACGCCGATCAAGCATGGCGAGCAACCGATTTTGTTCGTTGCCTACAATGGAAAGACCTTCGTCGATGCCCATGCCAGGCTTCGCGAGCATCATGTCCGCCTGTGTTGCCACCGAAATGTGAACCGTCGCTCGCGCGGAGAGATCCGTCTCGCTGCAGCTGCCTCCCACATAGGCGTCCACGTTGTTCTCTTTGCACAGAAGCACCGCACGGGCGCTGTCGGCGATCGAGCCCACGTCCGGCGTCTTGATCTGCACGAGATGGGTCGCCTTAGCCTCCGCAAACAGACGCACATCCTCTAAGGTGTTGCAGCGTTCATCGACAACGATGCGCGCACGTGACGCGCGCGCATTCAGAATGCCGACGATCTGCCCGTAATTTTCGACCTGCGCCGGCGTAGACCCGAAGTCGGCTGGCGATTCGATATTCACCGTGAACTCCGGAAC
>NZ_RZPL01000338.1:0-5811 GCF_004022805.1 Mesorhizobium sp. M7A.F.Ca.CA.002.04.1.1
CCCTACAACACCGGATTCAAGCTCGACTCCACGGAATTGCCGTCGAACGACGACACCGATTATGAGACCGGCAATCTCGGCCACCGTCCGCGCATCAAGGGCGGCTACTTCCCGGTGCCGCCGATCGACAGCGCGCAGGACATGCGCTCGGAAATGCTGACCGTGCTCGCCGAGATGGGCGTGCGCGTCGAAAAGCATCACCATGAGGTGGCGGCGGCTCAGCACGAACTCGGCATCAAGTTCGACGCGCTGGTGCGCAACGCCGACAAGATGCTGATCTACAAGTATGTCGTCCACCAGGTCGCCAACGCCTACGGCAAGACGGCAACCTTCATGCCGAAGCCGATCTTCGGCGACAACGGCTCGGGCATGCACGTCCACATGTCGATCTGGAAGAACGGCAAGCCGACCTTCGCCGGCAATGAATACGCCGGTCTGTCGGAAAGCTGCCTGTTCTTCATCGGCGGCGTCATCAAGCATGCCAAGGCGATCAACGCCTTCACCAACCCGCTGACCAATTCCTACAAGCGCCTGGTGCCGGGTTACGAAGCGCCGGTTCTGCTCGCCTATTCGGCGCGCAACCGCTCGGCTTCCTGCCGTATCCCGTTCGGCTCGTCGCCGAAGGCCAAGCGCGTCGAGGTCCGCTTCCCCGATCCGGGCGCGAACCCCTACCTCGCCTTCTCAGCGCTGCTGATGGCCGGCCTCGACGGCATAAAGAACAAGATCCATCCCGGCCAGCCGATGGACAAGGATCTCTACGACCTGCCGCCGAAGGAGCTGAAGAAGATCCCGACCGTCTGCGGCTCGCTGCGTGAAGCCCTGCAGAGCCTCGACAAGGACCGCGGCTTCCTGAAAGCCGGCGGCGTCTTCGACGACGACCAGATCGACAGCTATATCGAGCTGAAGATGGCCGAAGTGATGCGCTTCGAAATGACCCCGCATCCGGTCGAGTACGACATGTACTACTCCGTCTGAGATTCAATCTCGGTCCAAGATTAGCTATAATGCTCAAGCCCTTGAAAGACGTCCCTCTTTCAAGGGCTTTTTGCTGCGCTCCAATAGGATTGCCAGCCGACCGGCATGCCTCGCCTGCACGGCAGCCGCGCATGGACAGCCGTATCCGCCTTTCGTCTTCGACGATCATAGGATGCCCGGATTCTTGGACCTACGGTCCATCGGAGCGGCCGGCTTTTGAGCGCGTCGCTTCAATCACAACTCGGCGGTGTTCAGTAAATGATCAAGGGAGGCGGTTCGGCCGCCAACGTCGGAGCCAGGAGCGAGCGGAGCACTGTCTCAGGCTACAGTGACCGCTCGTCCGGCGCCCACGCCAATGCCGCCGTTCAAGAAAACCCCGCCCGTCCGAACAGCATTGCGTGACGTAACCCCAAGGCCAGCGAATACGCATGCCGTAGCGTGATCTGTCAACGCCGCCAGCCGGGTGGCGAATGACCGATTCCGTTGTATGAACAGATGCTTATGGAAGATCCATCGCCCCGGACAAGGGCTGGAAAAAGGCGGTTTTCCGGGCTTTCTGGCGAGTGATCGCCGCAGACCCGCACGGCTGCGGCCGGAACTCACGGGCGATTAGCGACCGCCGGAACTGCCTGACTTTTTCTGGGTATGTTTTACCGGGAATGCAGTCCGCCGGGTAACGGCCAAAAAAGAACCCCGGCGCGAAACGCCGGGGTCCTCTTGTCATACAGTCCGAAACACTTACGCGGCGGCTGAAACCTGAGCGCTTGCCGGAACCGAGGCGATCGTCTTCAGGATTTGCGAGGCGATCTGGTAGGGGTCGCCCTGCGAGTTCGGACGGCGGTCTTCCAGATAACCCTTATAGTCGCTCTTGATGAAGGAATGCGGCACGCGGATCGAGGCGCCACGGTCGGCAATGCCATAGCTGAACCGGTTCCACGGCGCGGTCTCGTGCTTGCCGGTCAAACGCTTGTCGTTGTCCGGGCCGTAGACGGCGATGTGATCCATCAGGTTCTTGTCGAAGGCCGCCATCAGCGCTTCGAAATAGGCTTTGCCGCCGACTTCGCGCATATAGGCGGTCGAGAAGTTGGCGTGCATGCCAGAGCCGTTCCAGTCGGTGTCTCCGAGCGGCTTGCAGTGGTATTCGATGTCGATGCCGTATTTCTCGGTCAGGCGCTGCAGGAGGTAGCGGGCCATCCACATCTGGTCGGCGGCCTTCTTGGAGCCCTTGCCGAAAATCTGGAATTCCCATTGGCCTTTGGCCACTTCGGCGTTGATGCCTTCGTGGTTGATGCCGGCGGCGAGGCAGAGGTCGAGATGCTCCTCGACGATCTGACGCGCGACGGAGCCGACATTGGAATAGCCGACGCCGGTGTAGTACGGGCCCTGGGGTGCGGGATAGCCGCTCTCGGGGAAGCCGAGCGGGCGACCGTCCTTGTAGAAGAAATATTCCTGCTCGAAGCCGAACCAGGCGCCCTCGTCATCGAGGATGGTGGCGCGCTTGTTTGAGGCATGCGGCGTGACACCATCGGGCATCATGACTTCGCACATGACCAGCACGCCGTTGGTGCGGGCGGGATCCGGATAGACCGCAACCGGCTTCAGCACGCAATCGGAGCTGTGCCCTTCGGCCTGCTGGGTCGAGGAACCATCGAAGCCCCACAGCGGCAGCTGCTCGAGTTCAGGGAATTCGGCGAATTCCTTGATCTGCGTCTTGCCGCGAAGGTTGGGGACCGGGGTATATCCATCGAGCCAGATATACTCGAGCTTGTATTTCGTCATTCTAGCCTCTCGTTGCTTGATCACCGAACACTGAACGGCGTCGACATGCGTCTGCCGTCAGCAGCTGGCCTGCCGCACACTTAAAATGCAATTCGTGTGCCATTCTTGGTCCGGAGGGTGCGACAAAATTGACGCGGCATCCACCGGAAGTCGGTGAGCCGCCTAAGCAATGCGCCCGGATCCATCACGGTCCTTATTTGCACAAATAGTGTGCAAATGCTGATCTTTTCATAGGCATATTGCCTAACTTGATTGCAGACCTTATCT
The DNA here is from genome assembly GCF_004022805.1 of Mesorhizobium sp. M7A.F.Ca.CA.002.04.1.1. Classification (NCBI taxonomy): domain Bacteria; kingdom Pseudomonadati; phylum Pseudomonadota; class Alphaproteobacteria; order Hyphomicrobiales; family Phyllobacteriaceae; genus Mesorhizobium; species Mesorhizobium sp. M7A.F.Ca.CA.002.04.1.1. The sequence goes on from NZ_RZPL01000338.1 coordinate 3,022, forward strand.
TCGGGCCAAGTTGAATCGAAAAGGTTCGGCGGAAGAAAGGAACCCGGCAATGGAAGTCATTTCCACACGACCGTCGGCCAAAATTTTGATGTTCCCGGCGGCAGCACGCCTCTCTGCCTCAAATTTGAGCGGAAAGGCTAAGTTTGCGGCAGAGCTTGCCTCGCTGCGTGGTGCCCGCGCGGATTTCGGCGACGGCTGGTACCATGAGGCAGCCATCGAGGAAGAGGCCCGGGGCCGCAAGAGCTGACACAAAGGGCAGCAGCCCTCGCCAACGAATTGGCCTGAAAAGAAAAAGCCCGGCGCGATCGTTCGCGCCGGGCTTTCTTTTGAACGCTGGGGCTGCCTACTCCTTGGCGTGCAGGTCGGTGCCGAGCGTATCCTTGACGAAGATCATGCCGATGACCAGCGTTATAGCCGCGATCACCACCGGGTACCAAAGGCCATAGTAGATGTCGCCTTTGTAGGCGCTGAGCGCGAACACGGTTGCCGGCAGCAGTCCACCGAACCAGCCATTGCCGATGTGATAGGGCAGCGACATGCCGGTGTAGCGAATGCGGGTCGGGAACATCTCGACCAGGATCGCCGCGATCGGCCCGTAGACCATGGTCACGAACAGCACCAGGATGAACAGGATGCCGATCGTCATTGGCCAGTTCACTGCTGCAGGATCGGCGAACATGGCGAACGCGCCGCCGCCTGGAATGTTGTAGACGGTGACTTCGGGTGCGCCCGCTGCCTCATCGGTGGTCAGCAGCTTGTCCTTGACCGCCTGGTCGATCGGCACCGTCGCCTTTTCACCGGCACGGATGGCAGCGGCGTCCAGCTTCAGTTCCGGGTTGGCGGCAACAAACGCATCGAGCTTCTGGTCCGCAACCTTGGCTGCCGCGCGCTTCAGCGGATAGCCGCCGTCCTGCAGCGACATATTGACGGCCTTGATGAAGGCCGCTTCCTTGGCCTTGGCCTGATCACCGGCGGCGATGGCGTCATAGGACTCGACCGTCTCATTGCCGATTTTGACAGATGCGGGTGTGCCGGCGGCAGCCGTCGACACCACGTCATAGGGAACCGAGTTCTTGGTCAGGAACGAAGTCGCGATATCGCAGGATGTCGTGAACTTCGCCGTGCCAACCGGATTGAACTGGAATTTGCAGTCGCCCGGCGCCGCGGTCACCGTCGCCCTGGTGTTCTGCTGCGCCGTGGCGAGTGCCGGATTGGCAGCCCATGTCAGTGCCTTGAACAGCGGGAAGGTGCAGACAATCGCCAGCGCAAGGCCCGCCATGATGATCGGCTTGCGGCCGATCTTGTCGGAGAGCCAGCCGAAGACGACGAAGAAGATCGAACCGACCGCCAGGGCGACCGCGATCATGATGTTGACCGACTGCGCGTCGACCTTGAGCACGTTGGTCAAGAAGAACAGCGCGTAGAACTGGCCATTGTACCAGACCACGGCCTGACCGGCTGTGAGGCCGAGCAGCGCCAGCAGTGCAATCTTGGCGTTCTTCCATTGGCCGAAGGCTTCCGTCAGCGGCGCCTTGGAGCCCTTTCCCTCATCCTTCATGCGCTGGAAGGTCGGGGATTCGGAAAGCGAAAGCCGAATCCAGATCGAGATGCCGAGCAGCAGAAAAGACACGATGAACGGAATACGCCAGCCCCAGGCAGCATAGTTTTCCTTGCTCAATGAAGCCTGTACGATCAGGATCACAACCAGCGACAGGAACAGGCCGAGCGTCGCGGTGGTCTGGATCCACGAGGTGTAGTAGCCGCGCCGGTTGTCCGGCGCATGTTCGGCGACGTAAGTGGCCGCGCCGCCATATTCGCCACCCAGAGCCAGGCCCTGCAGCATGCGCAGGATGATCAGGATCACGGGAGCGGCGATGCCCAAAGTGGCATAGCCGGGCAGCAAGCCGACCAGGAAGGTCGATAGGCCCATGATCGTCATGGTGACAAGAAAAGTATATTTACGGCCGACAAGGTCACCGATGCGGCCGAACAGCAGTGCGCCGAACGGGCGCACAAGGAAGCCTGCGGCGAAAGCCAACAGCGCGAAAATGTTGCGGGTCGCTTCCGGAATGGCTGGGCTGAAAAAGGTCGAACCGATGAACACCGCCAGCGAGCCATAAAGATAGAAATCATACCATTCGAAAACGGTGCCGAGCGAGGAAGCGAAGATGACTTTCTTCTCTTCCCGCGTCATGCCGCGGCTTGTTCCGCCGGCGGTCGATGCTATTGCCATTGCGTTATCCTCCCGTGAGACCCGTTCTCAATGCTGCGCGACACTGTCCGCGTTCTCCTCCGAGCACGGACTCAACGACAGCCATTCGGGAAAAATGACAGAAAGCGCCCGCCAAAGGCAGCGCGTCTTTGGGATTATGACTTTGGTATTAGGTGCGCTGCGGGATGAAACCGGGCGAGTTGGGAAACCCCTAGCCCTTGAGCGCTTGCAGCAGGCCGGCGGCAGCCATCATGTCGCGCTTGCGAGCCGCGCGGCGGGCAACGGCCTCCGCATCCTGCCCCCAATGCTCGATCTGCCAGTCCTCGTCGACATGAGCAGCGGCCCAGGCAGCCTCAGCGTCGATCTCGCCGAAATCGACAGCCAGCGCCAGCAGCGCCGAACCGGTCAGCGACGTCATCACATGGATGGCGGCGAGCCGCAGCGGCTCGGCGCGCTGGGCAAGATGGCTGCCCAGCACGGCGATGGTCTCGCGCGGCTGCTCGACATGGATGATGCCCTCGGCCAGATTGAAGCGGGCTCCGAGCGTCCTCGCCCAGTCGATCACCGGATCCCAATGC
>NZ_RZPL01000339.1:0-5805 GCF_004022805.1 Mesorhizobium sp. M7A.F.Ca.CA.002.04.1.1
GGCCATGCCGTGCCTGATGCCGGAAGATGCGGACCGCTTCGGTGCGACCTGGAAATGCGGCGGCGGCACCGTCTGCACGCCGCTGGCCACCGCTTCGGGCGTGCACACGAAACTGGCGCAATGCCTGCTGCCCAAGGACAGCGAAAAACTGTTTTCCGGCCATCCCTGCCTGACCGGCTCGATCGCCAGCAATGCGGCGCAGCCTTTCAACGACCGCTACAGCAAATCGGGCCAGTTCGCGGCCTTCGCGCCTGCCGCGTCGCGCACCGCCTACACCTGCCGTCCGCCGAAGATCGGCGTGCCGGGCGGCATCGCCTATCGCGGCTGCGACGACAAGGACCGTGCCTTCGCGGCCTTCAAAGCTGGCAAGCCGATGCCGAACGAGATTTGCGGGCTGGTCGGCGGCAAGAAATTCGACATCTGCGTGGCCACCAACAATTTCGACCAATGCCTTGGCGGCGCCGTCAATCGCGGCAACCGGCCGGCCTGTTCGGCCGATCATTTCTGCCGCGAGGACTATATGTGCCAATCGCTGCCGCCGGACACGCCGGGCATCGGCAAAGTGAAAGGCATCGGCTTCTGCTCGCCGACCTATTTCATCTTCCAGATGCGCATCGACAATCACGCGACACCGTGGGGCAGCCCTGTCCGCGCCACCATGGGAGCGGGGTTCGGGGCGGCGGAAGAGGAGTGAGTTGCCGGCGTCTCACAGCGGGATGTTGTCGTGCTTCTTCCAGGGGTTCTGCATGTCCTTGTTGCGCAGCATGCGGAGCGCCCGCGCAATACGGCGGCGGGTCGAGTGCGGCATGATCACCTCGTCGACATAACCGCGTTCGGCGGCGACGAAGGGCGACAGGAAGCGATCCTCGTATGCCTTTGTATGGGCTGCGATCTTTTCGGCATCACCGATGTCCTTGCGGTAGATGATCTCGACCGCGCCCCTCGCACCCATCACCGCGATCTGTGCCGTTGGCCAGGCATAGTTCATGTCGCCGCGCAGGTGTTTTGAGGCCATCACGTCATAGGCGCCGCCATAGGCTTTTCTGGTGATGACTGTGATCTTCGGCACGGTGGCCTCGGCATAGGCGAACAGCAGTTTCGCGCCATGCTTGATCAGCCCGCCATATTCCTGCGCTGTACCGGGCAGGAAGCCGGGGACATCGACGAAGGTGACGATCGGAATCGAAAAACAGTCGCAGAAGCGCACGAAGCGCGCCGCCTTGCGGCTGGCGTCCGAATCGAGCACGCCGGCCAGCACCATTGGCTGGTTGGCGACGAAGCCGACCGTGCGGCCCTCGACGCGCCCGAAGCCGGTGACGATGTTCTTGGCGAAATTCTGCTGGATCTCGAAGAAGTCGCCTTCGTCGGCGACCTTCAGGATCAGCTCCTTGATGTCGTAGGGCTTGTTGGCGTTGTCGGGAATCAGCCGGTCGAGCGACAAATCATGGTCGGTGACCGACTGGTAGCATTCGATCTCGGGAAGCTCCGATGTGTTGGAAGCCGGCAGCAGGTCGACCAGCCGGCGCATCTGCAGCAGCGCCTCGACGTCATTGTCATAGGCGCCGTCGGCGATCGAGGATTTCGTCGTGTGGACGGAAGCGCCGCCGAGACTCTCGGCGGTCACCGTTTCGTTGGTCACGGTCTTCACCACATCCGGTCCGGTGACGAACATGTAGGAGGTATCGCGCACCATGAAGATGAAGTCGGTCATGGCAGGCGAATAGACATCGCCGCCGGCGCATGGACCCATGATGACGGAAATCTGCGGGATGACGCCTGAGGCAAGCACGTTGCGCTGAAAGATCTCGGCATAGCCGCCGAGTGCTGCGACGCCTTCCTGGATGCGCGCGCCGCCGGCATCGTAGAGGCCGATGATCGGCGCCCGGTTGCGCAGCGCCATCTCCTGTACCTTGATGACCTTCTCGGCATGCGCTTCCGACAGCGAGCCGCCGAACACGGTGAAATCCTTGGCGAAGAGATAGACCGGGCGGCCGTTGACCGTGCCCCAGCCGGTGACGACGCCGTCGCCGGCGATCTTGGTCTTCTCCATGCCGAAGTCGGTCGAGCGGTGTTCGACATACATGTCGAATTCCTCGAAAGAGCCCTCGTCGAGAAACACCTCGATGCGTTCGCGCGCGGTGAGCTTGCCCTTCTTGTGCTGGGCATCGATGCGGGCCTGGCCACCACCCATGCGGGCGATCTCGCGGCGGCGCTCGAGTTCCTTCAGCACGTCCTTCATCGATTACCTCCCAAGCCAGCGGCATTTCGTGGTAATCGTGCCGGCAAGCGAGCGCAAGCGCCGCTTGCTCCGTGGATTTTGCTGCGCTGCAGCATGACGCCCCTTGCATTTGGTGGCGAACTGGGCCATATGCGGCGGCATAGGCGCTTGGGCCGGGACTTATCCGGCCTTCTCGACGAATGAGACTGGTTGCGTCTGTTTTCCCTCTTTCCGGTATATCGGCCCTTTTTCCGGTAAATCACAAAGCGGCGAAAAAGCCCCGTGGCATGATGCCTGCGGGCACGACAGCGCAGCCGAGTGGACGAACCCGTCCGCCCGCCTTGTCGTTTCATGAAAATTTGTTCGACGGCAGGTTGCGCCCTGCCGCCATCGATGTTTGCGGCCAGAAGCCGCGTGAAAGAAGATTATTTTGACCAACGAAAACACTTTGCCCGGTAGCAACACTGCGGAACTCACCGGTTTCGCGGCACTGGGTATTACGGGCGCGCTGCTCAAGGCCACCCACAACGCCGGCTTCACCGAGCCGAAGCCTATCCAGGCGCAGGCGATCCCGCCGCAGATGGAAGGCCGTGACATTTTCGGCATCGCCCAGACCGGCTCCGGCAAGACCGCGGCCTTCGCTCTGCCGATCCTGTCGAAGATCATCGCACTCGGCACCAAGCGCCGGCCGAAGACGGCGCGTGCGCTTATCCTGGCGCCGACGCGCGAACTCGCCGTGCAGATCGAGGACACGATCAAGATCCTCGCCAAGGGCGCGCATGTCTCGACCGCGCTCGTGCTTGGCGGCGTCTCGCGCTTCAGCCAGGTGAAGAAGGTTGCGCCCGGCGTCGATATCCTGATCGCAACGCCCGGCCGGTTGACCGACCTGGTGCGTGAGGGCGACCTCATGCTTGCCGACACCAAATGGCTGGTGCTCGACGAGGGCGACCGCATGCTCGACATGGGCTTCATCAACGACGTCAAGCGCATCGCCAAGGCGACCGCGCCCGATCGTCAGACGGTGCTGTTCTCGGCGACCATGCCCAATGAAATCGCCGAACTGGCCAAGGGCCTGCTGAAGAACCCGATCCGCGTCGAAGTCGCGCCGCAAAGCACGGCAGCGGCCGAGATCGTGCAAGGCGTCGTCTTTGCCCGCACCAAGCAGAAGCGCCAGGTGCTGTCGACGATGCTCGCCGATGAGGCGATGAAGTCCGTCATCATCTTCTCGCGCACCAAGCATGGTGCCGACAGGGTGACCAAGGACCTCGAGCGCGATGGCTTCAAGGCCGCCGTCATTCACGGCAACAAGTCGCAGAACGCCCGCCAGAAAGCGCTGAACGATTTCCGCGACGGCTCGGTGCGCATTCTGGTGGCGACCGACATCGCGGCGCGTGGCATCGACGTGCCCGGCATCAGCCATGTCGTGAATTTCGACCTGCCGGATGAAGCCGAGAGCTACGTCCACCGCATCGGCCGTACCGGCCGCAACGGCATGGACGGCATCGCGATCACGCTTTGCGATCCTTCCGAGAACAGCAAGCTGCGCCAGGTCGAGCGCATCATCCGCACCAAGCTGCCGATCGTTGCCGACCATCTCGGCAGCCCCGATCCGCTGCGCAATCCGGCTGAAAAGAACGAGCGTTTCGAGCCGGCCAATGACCGCAACGACCGCAATGGCCGTCGCGACGGCAGGCGGCCCGGTGGCGAGAACAAGGGCAACGGCTTTGGCAAGAAGCGCTTCGGCGACAAGCCGGCCTTCGCCGGCGAGCGCAAGCCGGACGGCGCCAAGCCGGCCTTCAAGGGCAACAACAAGCGCCGCTTCGGCGGTAAGCGTCCGGCTGCGCGGGCCGCGTAAGCCAGACCGCGCTGCAGTCAGTCAAGCTTCGGCTGGCTGATTGCCGAGACGAAACAAGAAAAGGGCGGCCGAAGCGATGCTTCGGTCGCCCTTTTTCGTCGCCTACTTCACCACCGCTTCGATCCAGACGGCGATCCTTTGCGCCAGAAACGCCGTGGTCGATGGCGACAGCGCGTCGCCGGCAATGACGTGATTGTCCGGGTCGCCAGTGTCGTCGACCGGAACCAGTTCATGCGGCGCGCCCCAGCGCCCGGCAATCTCGCGGCTGCGGTCGGCCCGCACCACTTTGTCCGAATCAGAAAAGATGAACAAAGCAGGGACGGTCGCCTTCTCCACCGGCGCGCCATAGGCAAGCTCGGTCAGCGCCTGCATCGGCAAGGTTGCTTCGATCGGATAGCGGGTGGTCCAGAATTTTTCATTCAGCGCGTTGCGCGGCACGAAGCTATGTTCCTTGCCGGCGACCAGCCTGGCGATTTGTTTGCCCCACGGCATGGTCAGGATCTCGGCGCCCGAAGTCTTGACGCCGAAGTTCGGGGAGATGAACGCAATCGCCGCCACCCCGTCCGACGCACCGGGCTGCGTTGCCGCCCAGACCGCCAGCGAGCCGCCGGTCGAAGTCGAGATGACGATCACCTTGTCGCCGATCGCCCGGCCGATGGCGAGCGCCTCCTCATAGTCGTTGATCCAGGCATTGATGCTGCCTTGCGTCATCGCCGCGCCATCCTGCCCATGACCGGTAAGCCGTGTGTAGAAGAGATTGGCGTCAAGCTGTTCCGCCACTTCGTCAGGCAGCGGGCGGACCTCGCCCTTCGATGCGGAAAAGCCGTGGATGTAGACGATCGATAGCGGGGTCCTGGCATGCACCAACGGATCGGCCCAGACGATCTCCTTCTCCAGCCCGTCTCGGATTCCGGGGATGGCGGCTTCCGCCTTTGCCACATAGGCCTGCGGATCGTCGCCGATGAGCGAGGGATCGAAACGGATCGTGGTGTCGACGCGAACGCGCGGGCCGAACACGAAGGCCAGTGCGAGAACGGCAATAAGGCCCAGCACAGCAAGCACGATCCGTCGCCCCATCGCAGACTCCACGCGGCACTTGTCTCAACCATGGCGACGGCGGCCCGAAAACGGGGAGCCTGCCAATTTCGCAGGCGTCCTATTCGATCGGCGGCTTGCGGTCGTAATGCAGAGGCCGCGCCTTCCAACTGGTCATCAGGCTGATAAACCCTCTGCACAGCGGCCTCGGCAGCAGGGCGAGCAGTTTCAGCGGCCAGCTTGTCCGGCGCGGGAAATGGACTTCGAAACCGCCCGACTTGATGCCTCGCGCCATGCGGCGCGATGCGCGGCTGACCGGCATCAGTCCCGGCATCGGCAGCATGTTCTTCTCGGTCAGCGGGGTGTCGATGAAGCCTGGGTTGAACACCTGGATACGCACGTTCATCTTGTCGAAATCATACTTCAGCGACTCGGCCAGGATGTTGATGGCCGCCTTGGTGCCGCCATAGGCGGCCGTTGTCGGCCAGCCGAAATAGGATGTCACGGAGCCGACCAGCACGACATGGCCGCGCGCCCGCACACGCATGCGTTCGACCGCAGGCACGAGGCCGTTGATGATGCCGAAATAATTGACCTCGAAGGACCGGCGAAAGTCGTTGACGACAAGATTCTCCCCCGGCGTCGAAATGTAATTCCCAGCATTGAAGATGGCGAGCACGATGGGACCGAGCTCCTT
>NZ_RZPL01000033.1:0-16666 GCF_004022805.1 Mesorhizobium sp. M7A.F.Ca.CA.002.04.1.1
GTCGACGCCCTGGCCGATGTCAGGCGACTGGCCGTGCAGCAGAACCTCGATCTTCGCCGTTTTCCAGTGGAAGCCGGCCTGCTCGTAGCCGACTTCGCGGATCGCCTTGCGGGCGACCGATTTGAACTTGGCCGGATTGACGACCGGATGGCCGGCGGCATCCTTGAGGATGTTGCCTGCCTTGTCCTTCTTCAGCAGCGTTTCCGGGACGCGCACTTCGCCGGCGATGACGACACGGTTGGTGGTGGCCAGCGTCTCGCAGGCGACACGGACTTTCCACGGGTCCATGCCGGTCTTCTTGGCTTCGCGATAGACCAGATCGACGATCTCGTCGGAAATCCGGTCACAGACTTTGTCAGGATGGCCCTCGGCAACGGATTCCGAGGTAAAGAAGTAGTTCTGCCGCGTCACGGGTGTCCCCTCTTGAAAAACGATCGGCAGGCTGCCGATTTTGGCGCGCCACGTGTTAGCGGGGCGAAGCGCCGCTCGTCAAGCGGTGCTTCGGCTCTGGCATGAATGTCGATGCCGTTATCTTGTGCCACCGGCGGCGGGGCGCCGCCGGTCCTGGCGTGATTGAGGATCAGTCGGGATCGTCGGCGGAGAGGGACTTGACCAGGTCTATGATCCTGCGGCGCACCTTGGCGTCGGCGATCTTGACAAAGGCCCGGTTGAGCTGAAGGCCTTCAGGGCTGCCGCAGAATTCGACAGCGAAAGCCATCGAAGCGTCCTCGGCAAATCCACGGCCCGCCACAGGCTCCTGGCCGGGCGCATCCTCAAAAAAGAAAGCGACAGGCACGCCGAGTATGGACGCGATCGCCTGCAGACGGCTGGCGCCGACGCGGTTGGTGCCCTTTTCATATTTCTGAATCTGTTGAAATGTGATGCCGAGGTTTTCTCCCAGCTTTTCCTGGCTCATTCCAAGCATGTTGCGGCGAAGCCGAATGCGACTGCCAACATGGATGTCGATCGGATTCGGTTTCTTCTTGTTATCTTCTGTCATTTTTTCCTCGCCGAATTTTTTCGGCTTTCTCTATTTTTTTTCCTGCCCAAACAAAGCCGGAGGCAACTGCCCCAACAGAACGATCCACCGGCTTCGAGAAATTTTCAGGCACTTACAGTATGAGTTTCTAATGTGTTGGCTGTCAATTCACCCGTAGCCTTTGCCTTACGTTCAACAGCGCTGCCCCAACGGCAAACAGCAACATGATCAGCATTCCGTTAATGCGCCGTTGGCCGGGAGATATGAGCGCCTGTCCGGAAATCGGTATGTGGGCATCGATGGCGCCGCGCGCGTCGATAGCAAGCGCATCGACGATGCGCCCGCGCGGATCGACGACGGCCGAGATGCCGTTGTTGGCGGCACGCACCAATGGCAATCCATTTTCCACCGCACGGATCTGGGCCTGCCTGAAATGCTGATACGGACCCGGCGTGTCGCCGAACCACGCATCATTGGTAACGTTCACAATAAGCTGCGCTGACGCAGCGTCAACTGCCACAAGATCGGGAAAGATCACCTCATAACAGATAAATGGCAGCGCACGGATGCCGTCGGGTAGCGTGATGGCGTGCCGCTCATTGCCGGCCGCGAAACTCATCGGCCCGGCAACCAGTTGCTCGATGCCGAAACGCTGGAGCAGATCGGCGAAAGGCAGGTATTCGCCGAACGGCACCAGGTGAACCTTGTCGACGGCGTCCGTGATTTCACCCTTGTCGTCGATCGCCACCACGGAGTTGTAGTAGCGGCTGTCGGCATTTGCGGCCGAGCCGCCTTCCTCGCGGACGACGCCGGCAATCAGCATCTGGCCGGGTCCGAGCATATCCCCCAGCGCCGTCAATGCGTCCGGACGCTCGGTGAAGAGGAACGGCACCGAGGTTTCGGGCCACAGGATCAGTTGCGGCTTTTGATGGCCTGGATCCGGCGCCTTGCCCGAGAGCCCCATCAGGACCGCGAAGATGCGGTCGCGCACCGAGGCATCCCATTTTTCCGACAGGTCCACGGCCGGCTGGACAATGCGGACATCCAGGCTGCGTGAAGCTGGCGATTCGGGAGCGGCAAGCCTGATATAGCCGAAGCCGACATGGGCAGCGACGAGCACGACAAACAGTGCCGCGCCGAGGCGCAGGTGCCGACGTGCCGCCAGCAGTGCCGGCAGTGCGAAGACGAACACCGCGAGCGCGTTCATGCCGATCATGCCCGTCACCGAGACGCTCTGCATCAGCAGCGGCACGGGCATGGCCGCGTAGCCGACGGCATTCCAGGGAAAACCGGTGAACAGGAAATCGCGCAGCCATTCCGCCAGGCCGAAGCCGAAGGCAAGGGCGGCGATGCGGCCAATGTCGTTGCTCCACAGCAGCCGGGCAACGATTGCCGCAAAGCCGTAGAAAAAGGCGAGCATGAAAGGAATGCCGACCACCGCGAAGGGAAGCGCCCAGGCAAAGCTGTCGGCCTCGACCAGCAGCGCCGAGCCGATCCACCAGAGGCCGGCGAGGAAATAGCCGAAACCGAACCACCAACCGACGGCGAAAGCCGGCCGCAGACGCCGGAACAGACTGCCTGAAGCTTCGCCGGTGGCGCCGTCGAGCAGCCAGACCAGCAGCGGGAACGAGACGAAACAGGCGGCGAAGAAGTCGTAAGGCGCCTGCCCAAGCACCGCGAGGGCGCCTGCGAGAAACGCCACGAGCGCACGCCGCCAACCCCAAAGCAGAATTATCCGGCCGGTGAGGCGCTCCATGCATACTTCCGAGTCGCGAATCAGGACACAAGATTTAACAGGCTGCGCTCCGCGCTCCAAACGGCGCATGGGCTAGCTGAGATGCACAGCTCCGGCCCTGCCTACCGGTGCCAACCCTCGATTTGAACGCCCCCCAGCCGCTCGGCCTCCTCGCGCTGAACCGAACGGATGGTCTGCGTGAAGGTCCAGACATGGCCCTCGGGGTCGCGTGCACGATACTGGCGCTCACCCTAGAACTGATCCGCCGGCTCCTGGATTATATCAGCGTCGAGCGCCCGCGCCTGCTCGCAATGCGCATCCAGGCCACCCTTCAGCCTGACATAGATCGACTGCGTGTTCTTGCCCGAGAGCGAAGCCGGGCTGGCGACGTAATCGCTCCATTCGGAATCGACGATGATGTAGCTGTCGCCGAACCGCATCTCTGCATGGATGAGCTTTCCCTCGGCATCGCTGACCACCATGCTGCGCTCGAAGCCGAAAGCCGCCTCGAGCCAGTCCAGCGCGGCATGCGGATCCTTGTAGAAAACACCAGAGCCCAGACTTGGATGCTTGAACGGGTCGTCGATAGTCATCGTGCGAGCGAAACGCTCACGCCTGTTCGGTGCGCGCCGTGGCACGCCGGCGACGCTCACCCTTCTGGCTCTGCACGATGCGCACGCGCTTGACGCGGCGCGGATCAGCGTCGAGGACGTGAAATTCGAAACCGGGTATGGCCTGCACCACCTCGCCGCGGGCCGGAACACGGCCAAGCGTGTTGAAAATCATGCCGCCGATGGTGTCGACATATTCGCCATGTTCACCGGCGGCGAAATCCCCGCCGATCATCTTGGCGACGTCGTCGATCTCGGCCTTGCCATCGACGATGAACACGCCGTCGCCGCTCTGGGTGATCATTGGCTCGTCGTCGTCATGCTCGTCCTCGATGTCGCCGACCACCATCTCGACGATGTCTTCCAGCGAGGCAAGGCCGTCGGTGCCGCCATATTCATCGATGACCAGCGCCATTTGCGTGCGCGTCGTCTGCATGCGAGCCATCAGGTCGGAGGCGAGCATCGACGGCGGCACGAACAGCACCGGGCGGATCAGATTGAGGTCGCCAATGGTGCGTGCGAGATCGACCTGGGCGAGATCGAGAACCGTGGCGACGGGTGCTTTCCTGGTCGAGCGGCCCTTCTTGACGCGCGCGATCTTGGTGATGTGGGCCAGCACATCACGGATATGGACCATGCCGCGCGGATCATCGAGGGTCTCTGAATAGACCGGCATGCGGGAATGGCCGGATTGCTCGAAGGTGCCCAGCAGATCGCCGAGCGTCGTCGTGATTTCGACCCCTTGAATGTCGGCGCGCGGTACCATGACGTCCTCGACGCGCACTTCGCGCAGCCGCAGGATGTTGTTGAGCATGGCGCGTTCGCCGGGCGAGAAGGCGCCGGCATCGCTCGTTGTCTCGGCAAGCGCGCCGGCGATTTCCTCCCGCAGGCTGGTTCCGTTGCGTTGCCTGAACAGGCCAAGAACGCGGTCGAACAGGGAGGGACCGGCAGGCGATGTCTCGCTGGCAGCGCTGCCGATGCTGGCAGCACCAGAGGTGCCGGCAGCAGCAGAGGTACTGCTAGCACCAGAGGCAACGGTACTCGGACTTGATCCCTCTTCCGACGTATCGGAAGCCTTGGTTGCACTGCCGGCGTCGGGGCGGGCGGCAGTCTCTGGTTTGTCGTTCATCGTCGTCCGGTCAATTGGTCAGATGTAGTTACGCGTAGGGGTCGGGAATGGCAAGCCTTGCAAGCGCCGCGCGTTCGACGGCTTCCATCGCCTCGGCCTCGGCCTCGGTCTCGTGATCGTAGCCCAGCAGATGCAGCAGGCCGTGGATGACGAGATGGGTGATATGGTTCTCGACAGGCTTGTCTTCCAGTACCGCTTCATGGGCGACCGTTTCGGCGGCCAGCACGATGTCGCCCAGCATCGGCGGCAACGGACCGCCCTGCGCAAACGGAAAAGCCGGGAAAGACAAGACGTTGGTCGGTTTGTCCTTGCCGCGCCAGCCGGCGTTGAGAACCTGGATATGGGCGTCGTCGGAAAAAACGAGACTGAGTTCGGAACGGCCCGCCACGCCGGTTTCGGCAAAAGCCGCCTTAACGGCCCGATCGACCAGCCGCGTCAGGCTTGCCTCGTCGGGCCAGTTGCCCGCCTCAACCGCTATGTCGATGTCGACGGGAATATTCCCGTCGCCGGATATTATGTCCTCAGGCATGAAGCCGCATCGCCAACATCAATTCTCGGCGCCGAGGCCACGCGCCAGCTTGGCGTCCCGGTCGTAGGCCCTGACGATTTCCGCCACCAGCGGATGGCGAACCACGTCGCCGTCGTTGAAGCGCACGGTGACCGCGCCCGCCACGCCGTCCAGCACCCGCAAGGCTTCGACCAGACCCGATTTGGTGTTCGAGGGAAGGTCGATCTGGGTCGGATCGCCGGTGACGATCATGCGCGAGTTTTCGCCCAGACGCGTCAGGAACATCTTCATCTGCATCGGCGTGGTGTTCTGCGCCTCGTCGAGGATAACGGCGGCATGCGCCAGCGTGCGGCCGCGCATGAAGGCAAGCGGCGCGATTTCGATCACTTCGGCGGCAATGGCGCGCTCGACCTTGTCGGCCGGCATCATGTCGTAGAGCGCGTCATAGAGCGGCCGCAGATAGGGATCGACCTTCTCCTTCATGTCGCCGGGCAGGAAGCCCAGCCGCTCGCCGGCCTCGACCGCCGGCCGCGAGAGAATGATGCGCTCGACCATGCCGCGCTCGAGCAGCATCGCCGCGTGCGCCACCGCCAGGTAGGTCTTGCCGGTGCCGGCCGGGCCGATGCCGAACACCAGTTCCGACCGTTCAAGCGCCCGCATGTAGGCGTCCTGGTTGAGCGAACGGGCATAGATCGTCTTCTTGCGGGTGGCGATCTGGGCGGCGGAGACCTTGCCCTTGCGTTCCAGCGTTGGCAGGGTCAACTGATCGTCGGCGGCAATCGCCATGCGCACGGCGCCGTCAACGTCGGACTGGCCGATATCGACGCCTTTCTGGAGAATGCCGTAAAGATTGTCCAGGGCGCGGCGCGCCTGCTCGGCGGCAGAAGCGGACCCTTTGATGGTCAGCTGGTTGCCGCGTGAGCGGATGTCGACGCCAAGCTTCTGCTCGAGCCGGGCGAGGTTTTCGTCGAACTGACCATAGAGGGCGCTGGCAAGCTTGTTGTTGTCGAAAGTCAGAACGATGTGCGCCATGTCAGAAGCCCCAGATGCCGGTACCGGGGGCAGGTTCTTCAGCTCTGCTGCGCTCAACCGTCTCTCCTCATCTGCCGAGACCCTCAGGCCAATTCGGCGAACAGGCTGTTGTAGCCCGTCTTCGTGATTCGCACCTGGATAATGTCACCGATTTCGCCGGCCTTTTCATCAACAATAACCGGCTGCAGCCAAGGTGAGCGGCCTACCTTCTGGCCGGCCTGGCGGCCGGGCTTCTCGATCAGCGTGTCGATGGTGCTGCCGATGAGGCTCAAGCCGAAGTCCTGCTGCTGCTTCACAAGCAGAGCCTGCAGCCGCTGCAGGCGCTCGTCCTTGACCGTTTCCGGCACATGATCGGCCATTTCGGCGCCTGGCGTGCCGGGGCGCGGCGAATATTTGAAGGAGAAGGCCGAGGCGTAATTCACCTGACGCACCAGCTCCATGGTCGCCTCGAAATCCGCTTCTGTCTCGCCGGGAAAGCCGACGATGAAGTCGCCGGAAAGCGCGATGTCAGGCCGGGCAGTGCGGATACGGTCGAGCAGCGCCAGATAATCCCTCGCCGTGTGCCGGCGATTCATCGCCTTGAGGATGCGGTCGGAGCCCGATTGCACCGGCAGATGCAGATAGGGCATCAACGCCGGCAGATCGCGATGGGCCGCTATCAACTCGTCATCCATGTCGCGCGGGTGGCTGGTGGTGTAGCGCAGACGCGCCAGCCCGGGGATTTCGGCCAGCCTGAACAGCAGGCGGCCAAGGCCCCACTCGTGGCCGTTCTCGCCCTGGCCATGCCAGGCATTGACGTTCTGGCCAAGCAGCGTCACTTCGCGCACCCCGGCTTCAGCCAGGCGCTCAGCCTCCGCGACAATCTGCGCCACCGGCCGGGAAACTTCGGAGCCTCTGGTATAGGGCACGACGCAGAAGGTGCAGAACTTGTCGCAGCCTTCCTGCACGGTGAGGAAGGCGGTGACGCCGCGCTTGATGACCTCGGCGCGCTTGGACTGCGGCAGATGCTCGAACTTGTCCTCGATGGCGTAGTCGGTCTCGACGATCTTTTCGCCGCCGCGCACCCGCGCCAGCACGTCGGGGAGCCGGTGATAAGTCTGCGGGCCGATGACCAGGTCGACGGCCGGCGAACGGCGGATGATCTCGGCGCCTTCGGCCTGCGCCACGCAGCCGGCGACGCCGACCAGCATCTCGCGGCCGGCCAGGGCACGCTCGGCTTTCATGTCGCGGATACGGCCGAGCTCGGAATAGACCTTTTCGGCCGCCTTCTCCCTGATATGACAGGTGTTCAGCAGCACCAGGTCCGCCTCGCCAATGGCATCGGTCGCGGAATAGCCGTCGGCAGCCAGCGCATCGGCCATACGCTGCGAATCATAGACGTTCATCTGGCAGCCATAGGTCTTGATGAAGACTTTTTTCGCTGCCGTGGAAAGCACTGCCGGCTGTCCAGCCATAGTGCCGATGTCGTCGCTTTCTATCGTGTTCAAGTCCATAAGGCGGCTTCTAACGCCTTTCCGTGACAAAAAACAGACGATTCTCGGCCCGCGCCAGCAAGGGCATGCCGGGGCTAGCGGCTCGGCCGCGGGTCGGCAAGCGCCGCCTGCATCATCTCACGCACCTGGCTTTCCATCAGTTTCGACGTCTCCTTGCGGTTCGAACCCTTGGAAAAGGCGATTGCCTCGCCGAAATGCACCTCGACGTCGAGCGCGCCCTCCGCCAGCAATACCTTGAGATGCGGCATCAAATCCTCATCGCCGATCCAGGCGGCAAGCGGGCGATGCCGGCGGCCGAGCGGCACGCCGTGCAGACGCGTATAGGCGATCGCCACCGGCTGGATGAACACCTGTTCCGCCGCGCCTTCCGAAATCGCCATCGAGGCGGCGCCGAACAGCGTGCTCTTGAACGGCAGGACCATATTGCCGTCGCCGGTCGAGCCCTCGGCAAACAGCACCATCGCATCGCCCTTGGCCATGCGGCTGGCAATCTCGCTTGCCTGGTCGCCCGACGAACGCTTGCGCTCGCGCTCGATGAACACGGTACGCTGCAGCTTCGAAAGCATGCCGATCAGCGGCCAGCCTTCCATATCAGCCCTGGCGATGAATTTTACGTCGGCAAAAGAGCCGAGCACCATGATGTCGGTCCAGGAGATGTGATTGGACGCAACCAGCAGCGGGCGCTTGTCGGACAGCGTCCCCTTGACATGGATGCGCATGCCGAGCGCCCTGATGATCAGCCTGTGCCAGATCTTGAGGATGAAGGTTTCCGGCCACCAGCCGGTCTTCATCGACAGTATCTGTAACGGCACGAGGACCAGCGAACCGGCGACAACGAGGCCCAGCGCCAGGAAAATCCTGATTTTCTTGATCATCGCCCCATCCCGGCCGTCTCGCTAGCGAAGATCGCGGCGCATGACAAGCGCGCCGGTCGGTCCGTGTTCGGCCGACCTGTAGTAATTCGGCCGCTTGCCGACCTCGCGGAAGCCCAGCCGGCGATAAAGCGCGATCGCCGCGACATTAGTCTCGTCGACCTCGAGGAACAGCGCTTCGGCGCGCTGCGCGTGCAGTTCGCGCAACACCGCGTCCATCAATTGCCAGCCCAACCCCTGCCGGCGATGCGATCGCGCCACCGCGACGGTCAGGATCTCGCCCTCGCCTGCCGCAAGCCGCGCCAGCACGAAGCCGACGGGCGGCTTGGAGCCCTGTCCGGTTTCGCGCGCGGCATAGCCGAACACGGTGTCCTGTTCGAGCAAGGCGGCAAATTCGCCATCGGTCCAGGGGCGGACAAAGTCCTCGCGATGCAGCAGCGAGACCGCCGGACTGTCGGCGATCCTCAGCGGCTCGAGCGCATAGTCCCGGCGGCGTGATTGGAGAAAAGGTATGCGCATCTAATTTTTGTTTTCTTGTTTGACCATGATCTCTGGACAAACGGGAACCGTTGTCCGTGAAAACCGGCTTCCACTTTTCGGGATCATGGTCTGATCCTTGAAAGAATGAACCCGGCCTGCGGCTTGGCGTCGGCGCCGCGCAGATAGAGTGGTTTCGGCCGTTCGCCCGCGCCCTTGGCGGCAGCCAGGCGGGCGTAGGTGACAATGTCGGCGGTGGCCGTCCGAGGGCCGACATCGAATTCGCGCCCGGCCGATGCGCTGATGAGCGCTGCAGCGGTGCCGGCAAGCACCAGAGACGTTGCCTTCGCCATTGCCACCACGTCGGCCAGCGTGGCCACGGCCGGACCGTAAGTCAAGACTAACCTTTCGTCGTAAAAAGCCGCGTGGATCTCCTCACGGCCGGCATCCAGCGCCGCCAGCACGGCGCGACCGGGAAATGCCGTCGCTGCTTCGGCAGCCAGCGCCTCCAGTGTCGTCACTCCGATTGCCGGTATCTTCAGCGCCAGCGCCAGGCCACGCGCGGTCGAGACGCCGACCCGCAGACCGGTGAAGGAACCGGGGCCGACAGACACGGCAATGGCGCCAAGACCTGCATAGTCGGTTGCGCCTGCCTCCAGCGCTTCGGCGATGACCGCCATCAGCTGCTCGGCATGGCCCTTGCCGAGATCGAGCACCGAGCGGCCGAGCTCCCGCTTCGCCGTCGCGTCATAGACGCTAGCGGCGCAGAGGTTGGCGGCACAGTCGATGGCAAGCAATTTCATGAAGCAACCGGTTCGAAAGACAATTCCCTGTGCCCGCCACGGCCCGCCACCGCAAGGGGATAGTGCATAATTCGTTAAGCGGCTTCGCTTGTGGCCTATGCGGCCTGCTCGATGCGCAGCATGTGGTTGTCCCAGACATAGTCCGGTTCGGAGCGTGTCGCACCACTGCCCTCGACGATCTCGCCAGCGCCGGTGGTGGCCATGAAGCCGGTTCCATCGGGAGCCACGCCGCAGACCTCGACCAGCGCGCTGTTCGCGACGACCCGTCCGCTGGCCGCATCGAGCACGACAAGCGAGTTGCCTTCCGGCGAGGAGACCGCGACCGTGCCGGCAGCCGGATTGGCGGCGACCGAGCCTATGTAGTTGCGGAAGCCGGACAAAACGTCCTGCGGCATGTCGAGCAGTTGCAATTCCTTGCCGCGCACCGCGCGGCCGACCAGCAGCGGACGATCGGTGCCCGGGCCCCTGTACTGGCAACCGAACCAGACCGTGCCGGACGGATCGGTGTCCATGTGGCGGATCGACAGCTGATGCAGTGCGGCCGGCAATTCGTGCTTCTCGATGAGGTCGCCGGTGACGCGGTCTATCAGCACGTAGGACGGCTTCATGGTCGCAATGTTGAGCTCGGCGCGGCCGTAATCCGGATGGGTCTCGATGCCGCCATTTGCTACCGCAATCGTCCTGCCATCGCCCAGGAGCAGAAGCTCGTGCGGACCCATTCCATAGGTCGGGAACTCGCCGACACGGCTGAATTTCGCCCGCGCATCGTAGACGCCGACGACGCCGGCGGCGTTGTCGAAGTCGTTTTCGGTGGCATAGAGCAGCGCACCGTCGGCCGAAAACACGCCATGGCCGAAGAAATGCCGGCCGGCGATGCTGGCGATGGTCAGCGGCGCATCACGGCCCGAATGGTCGAAAACCACGGCAAAGGTGCCGGGTTGCCGCGCGAAGACCACCGAGCGTTTCGATATGGGATCGAAGGTGACATCGTGGCCGCGATCGGGCAGATCGATCGCATGCAGGACTTTGCCGGCCTCGGACAGGACGGCAGCGCCAAAGCTGCCGTCGCGTTTGACGAAAGCGGTGGCGAAGACGGCGTCGGTCGAAAGCGTCGTTGCCCAGGCCGATGGCGCCATCGCGGCCATGAAGCCAACGCCTGCAGCTCTCAGGAAATCGCGGCGATCTATCAGCGGGGTTTTCAATTCAGTCCCCATCCAGCGAGGAGAAGCCTGCGGTCAGGCCGAATTCAGCGGTCAACCTGGTCCCGATCAGGGTCGACAGGCTGGAGGTGATCAGCGCGAAATGATCGAGCTTGTCGCGCAATGCCGGATCGGCAAGCGCCTTGTCGATTGGACCGCTGACGGCCTTGGCGGTGGCGACACCGTTGACCAATTGGATGTGGATCGCTTCGGCCATCCAGCGCGCATCGGCCGGCAGGGCGTCGCCAAGTTTCGAGGCCTGGAACAGCGTATCGATGCCGGAGAGATTGCCGGCCAGTGACGCGGTGGTGTTTTGCGAGCGCCAATAGATCGCTTGTTTCGGCTTGTCCGCGTCCGGCTTGCCGCCGAAAAACCCTTTCAGGCGCACGTCACGCACCATTTCCAGCTCGTTGATGAAGACGCCGACCAGTTCGGTCACCGCTTCATTGCCGTCGCGGTAGAGCGGGTTCTGCGGCCCCGGATTGGCCCAAAGCGCTGCAAAGCCGTCCGGTTTGTTCCAGGCGGCGCTGACCTCGCCGGCCATGGTTTCGATGTTGCCGGCAACAGCAGTGCCATAGGCGCAGCGGTAGGAATCATCCTTGCCGGCCAGTGCATCGGCGCCGTCGCCGTAAAGCACGAACTCCAGCGCGCCCAGCCCCTGCATGGCGACGCTCTTGCCGGCCAGCTGTGCCGGATCTGTGGCGGTTGGATCCTTCGCCGACAGCGCCGCCTGCACCTGCTTCAGGCCAATGCTCTTGCGATCCGGCCAGAACAGCATGCGTTCCAGCCGGTTGTTCTCCTTGATCGGCCCGAAGCCGATGATTTCGGCTGACGACCAGGCATAGACGGTGGCGGAGAATTCGGCGCGTGCGGCATCGAGCTCTCCTTGCGAGGGCGTGACGCACAGCTTGCGCATGGATCCGGTCAAGGCTTCCGCATGCTCGTGCAGGCCGGCATAGGCCGGGCGGACGAAGCCATCGATCGCCCGCTGGATGATGTCGGAGGCTTTGACCGCCGCCGACGCAGGGACAACGCCCAGCAGGGCCAGCGGAAGAGCGAAAAACAATGCAGAACGCTTGAACATCACAGTGACTCCAGGAATTTGAGCAATGCGTCACGCTCGGTCGCGTTAGCGGCGGCAAAACGGTCGCGCGCTTTCTGCGCCTCGCCGCCATGCCACAGGATCGCCTCAGCCAGGCTGCGCGCGCGCCCGTCATGCAGAAAGAAGGAATTGCCGTTGACTGTCTCGGTCAGGCCGATGCCCCACAGCGGCGGCGTGCGCCACTCATTGCCCGTCGCATCGCCCACGGCCTGGCCATCGGCCAGATCAGGCCCCATGTCGTGCAGCAGGAAGTCGGAATAGGGCCAGATCAACTGGAAGGCCTGCGCCTTATTGGGCGTATCGCGGCGCGTGACGAATTTCGGCGTATGGCAGGCAATGCAGCCGATCTCGTAGAATGTCTTTTTGCCCGCGAGCACGTCCGGCCGGTCGAGGTCCCGGCGCGACGGCACGGCCAGGTTCTGCGAATAGAAGGTGACGAGATCCATCACCGGCGGCGGCGCCTCGACCGGGCCAAGACGCTGCTGCACGCCGTTCGGCATGGCGAGGCATTTTGCCTCCGCAGCAGTGCAATCGCCCCAATGCCTCGGCTCTTCGAGCGTCGAGATGCCGATGTCGCCGGCAAAGGCATCCGCCGCCTGCTGGCGGATCGACGCGGTCTGCGCCTTCCAGCCGAAGCGGCCGAGCGTCAGTTCCCCGTTCAGGCTATCGCGCACGATGTTCGGCCTGCCGGAAATGCCGTCGCCGTCCCTGTCGTCCGGATCGGCTTGGGCGAGAATATCAGACGGCGCGATCTGTTCGATCAGGCCCAGGCCGATCATCGGCGGGGTCAGGCGCGGCGACAGTGTGGTGCGTGGGTCAAGCGGCCCGTAGCCAAGGCCGTCAACCGAATAGCTCGGCTTGCGCAAGGAGATCACAGCGCCGTCCGTCAGCTCTACCTTACGTTCCTGATAGTCGATATGCATCCTGCCTTCACCGGGCAGGCCGGGTACGGCGAGCTCCTGCAATTGCCTGCCGTAGACCGGGTCGGGGAAGTTGAGCACCTCATGGTCGGCAAGCGCCGCCTTCTCTTCCACGCTGCTGGCGTCGCGGGCCAGCCGCAGGAACATCGACGTGGTGCCGGCGTCGCCTTGCGGCGGGCGGCCGCGGCCGTCCTTCAGATGACAGTTCTGGCAGGCACGTTCGTTGAACAGCGGGCCGAGCCCGTCCGACGCCTGCGTCGAGGATGGCGACGAGACCCAGTTCTTGCGGAAAAGGGCATTGCCAAGCTTGAAGTCGCCCTGTTCCTCGAAGGTGAGGTTGGCCGAGGATTGCGAGAAGGAATCGCGGCTGACGTCCTTTCGGGACGTGCCGGCGCCACCTTGCATCAGTTCGAACGGCTCTGGCCTGGAAAAATCCGTGGTCGGCCTGGTGACGGCGATGGCGCGCGCCTGATCCTTCGCATTGAGGTCGGTGCGCGTGGTAGCGAAGCCGGCCGGCTGAAGATCACCCGCCATCGCCGAAGAGGTAAGCGCCAACACGAGCATGACACAGCGCCGACGCGCCAATCCGGCTGGCGTCTTCTCAGGGGGCGGCGAGCCATTGGCCCGCCGCGAGCGGCGCACGAATTCTAGCAGGCGCCGCATTCCCGCATGCCCTTACTCCGCCTCGTCTGCCGATGCGGCGTTGAGCTGGCCGTATTTCTCCTCGCCGATCGAGGCAAGCAGGTCGAGCTGCGTCTCAAGAAAGTCGATGTGACCCTCCTCGTCGGCCAGCAATTCCTCGAACAGCTTCATCGTCACGTAGTCGCCGGCGTCGTTGCAGATTTCGCGCGAACGCTTGTAGGCGGTACGTGCGTCATATTCTCCGGCAAGGTCGGATTCGAGCACTTCCTTGACGTTCTGCCCGATGCGCAGCGGCGCCACGGACTGCAGGTTCGGATGGCCTTCGAGGAAGATGATGCGGGCGACGAGCTTGTCGGCATGGTGCATCTCCTCGATCGATTCCGCCCGCTCCTTCTTTGCCAGCTTCGCGTATCCCCAGTCCTCAAGCAGACGGAAATGCACCCAGTACTGATTGACGGCCCCAAGCTCCAGAAAAAGGGCCTCGTTAAGCCGCTCGATGATCTGCGGATCGCCTTTCATGAATTCTGCTCCCGTATTGGATGCGCAGGCCTCTGACGCGATCCAGGTGTGAAACGACATCCACGCCGCTCGCCTCCGAGCGGGCGTGGTAGTTTTCGGTGACCCGAATGATCGTTTCCACCACATTTGGGAAGCAGCCGCAACAGCGACCGCGCTTTTGCATTGCATGATAGATCTTCGCCGGCACGATCAACTGCCAGGGATCCTGGTCCAGCAGCCCGACGATCGTCTGCTCGATCTCCTTCTCGGTGATGATGTTGCAATGACAAATCAGCATTGGCTTGCTCGGCTGGCTGACGGCGTCTCCCGCGCCGTGTGGCTTGATCTTCTGGCGGAGGCCGTTCCAAAGCCGGTTGTCCGGCTCCGGGTCAGTCTCCGTCGTTTACCCCTTACTTGAACACCTTGTCCGGCGCGTCGAGGCTGTCGGACCCTTCGAAGGCGATGGTGCTGAGCTTCAGGGAGCCGACGGCGCGCTCAATCGACTTGGTCTGATCGATCAGCGCATCGATCGCCGCCTGGACGGTGGCATTGCCCTCAATGTTGCCCTCGGCGATCTGCTGGTCATAGGCCTCGCCGGCCAGTGCACGCGCCTTGATCGCCTCCATCTTGGCGACCGAAACATCGAGCTTGTCAGACAGTTCCTTGTCGATCGCCGGGTCGGCCGCCTTCACCATATCGGCCACCGAAGGACCCGAAACGATGGTGCCGTCGAGACGCGTGTAGCTCGCATGATAGGCCGCGCGAATGCCGATGGCGTCGTAGAGATGCGAATTGTAGGTGTTGTCGGAGAAGCAATCGTGCTCCTCTTCCGGATCATGCAGCAGTAGGCCGAGCTTCATGCGCTCGCCGGCCAGTTCGCCGTAGGACAGCGAGCCCATGCCGGTGAAGATCGTCGAGATCGCCGTGTTCGGCTCGCCATCGACAAGAGCCTTGCGGGCGGCGCCGTCTTCCTTCCAGTTGCCGACCATCTCCTGAAGATCCGAAACCAGAAGGTCGCTGGCCGATTTCAGATACTCGGCGCGGCGGTCGCAATTACCGCCGGTGCAGTTCTTGAGGTCGTAGTCGGTGTCGGGGCGCTCGCCGGCACCCGGGCCGGTGCCATGCAGGTCCTGGCCCCAGAGCAGGAATTCGATGGCGTGATAGCCGGTGGCGACATTGGCCTCGATGCCGCCGGCTCCCTGCAGCGTGCCGGAGAGGAATTCCGGCGAAAGCTTCGATGCATCGACCTTCTTGCCGTTGATCTCGATCTCCTTGTTGGCGATCACATTGGCCGTGTAGAGCGCGTTCGCGTCCGATTCGGTGCCGTAGCTCTTGGCGACATAGTCGATCAAGCCTTCATCCAGCGGCCAGGAATTCACCTTGCCTTCCCAGTCGTCGACGATCTTGTTGCCGAAGCGGTAGACTTCGGTCTGCTGGTAGGGAACGCGCGATGCCTTCCAGGCGTCACGGGCAGCGTTGAGGGTTTCCACCGATGGCGTGGCGAGCAGCGCGTCGACCGCCTTGTCGAGCGCCTGCGCGGTGGTCAGCGAATCTTCGTATTTCGCGAGCGCGATGTCGGAATAGGTCTTGATGACCGCCTTTACATCGGTTTCCGCCTTTGCCGGCAACACGAATACCGCCGCCGTCAGCAGGGCAGTGGCGCCGATCGCCGCAAGCCTGCTGCCATATCGTGCTGTCATGATCACTCTCCAGTTTCTCGGAAATTCTGTAAACGGCGCGCGCAGCAACCGGCGCCAGGCCATCTGCGGGCCATTGGGCGCAAGAGATGCCGCGCCATCGCGCGGTTCGCGGAAGAAAGACACCAAAATGCCTCCAATCGAAAGGGTTCAAGGCCCAGACATTAAAGGGATGCGCTGACGCGCGAGCTTCCATAAAGCTGCGACACCGTCGGATGTCAATGACAATCCGCAAGAAAAGTCAATCGAAACAACAGTTTAGAATTATTCTAAACTGCGACTGTCAACTTTATGCATTTTCCTGCACCGGTCTTGCCGCTGAACTGTGCGATTGACAGCCGCCATCCCGGATGCGACCCGCAAAAGCTCGCTTGCAGCGGTGCCAGACAATTGCCATCTGGCGGAACATCCTAGGGTAGAATCGGGATTGAGTGCGATGAAGAACGGTGTGGTCATTGTCGGCGCGGGCCATGCGGGCGTGCAAGCGGCCGCAAGTCTGCGCGAGGACGGTTATGACGGACCGGTAATCCTCGTCGGAGATGAGGACGAACTGCCCTACCACAAGCCGCCGCTGTCGAAGACCTTCATCAAGGATGCCGAGGCCAAGCCACAACCCTTGCGCGGCGAGGCCTTTTACACCGGCAGCGCCATCGACTACCGGCCTGGCGTCAGGATCGATCGCATCGATGCCGGACGCCGCAGTTTGGATATTGCCGGCGGTGGTGCGCTTGCCTTCGACCACCTGATCCTGGCGACAGGCTCGCGCCCGCGCACGCTGCCGCTGCCCGGTGCCGATCTGTCCGGGGTGCTGTCGCTGCGCTCGCTGGCCGATGCGCGGCTGATTCGCGACCTCAGCGCGCAAACCGACGAAGTCGTCATCCTCGGCGGCGGTTTCATCGGGCTGGAGATCGCAGCCACGTTGAGGGCCGCCGGCCGCACGGTGACAGTGGTCGAGGCGGTGGACCGGCT
>NZ_RZPL01000340.1:0-5800 GCF_004022805.1 Mesorhizobium sp. M7A.F.Ca.CA.002.04.1.1
CTTCAACGGCAATTCGAGCGCCGCCAATGCCACGATTGGCGTTACAATCCAAGGAACGCTCGACTTCTACGACACCGCGTCTGCCGGCAGCGCCGCCATCACCAACAAGGGCGGCTTCGTTGGCTTCCATGGCGCCAACACCGCGGATGGCGCCACGATCATCAACGATACGGGGGGAAAGGTCGACATCTCCGAAATGACGTCGGACGGTATCGCGATTGGCTCGCTTTCGGGCGATGGTCTCGTCTTTCTCGGCTCGAAGGTGCTGACGCTTGGCGGATTGGATAAGAACGACACCATCGGCGGCGTCATCCAGGATGGCAGCACTGGCATCGGAGGGAGCCTCGTCAAGACCGGCGCCGGCACGCTGACGCTGAACGGCGTCAGCACCTATACCGGTCTGACCACCATCGGCGGCGGCAAGCTCGTTGTCGGCGACGGCAGCCATTCCGGGGCAAGCATTGCTGGCGCCATTGCGGTTGCAGCCGGCGGCACGCTCGGCGGTTCGGGAACGGTGGGTACGACCACGATCGCTTCTGGCGGCACGATTACGCCGGGCAATTCGATCGGCACGCTGAATGTGTCAGGCGATTACACGCAGGAGATAGGCTCGACCTACGAAGTCGAGATCAATCCGGCCGGCAATTCCGACCTGATCGACGTGACGGGCAAAGCCACCATCCAGGGTGGCACCGTCTTCGCGCTCAAAGCGCCGGGCGGCTACAGTGCCGGAACCCGCTACACGATCCTGAGCGCGGATCAGGGCGTGACCGGCACCTATGATGCGTTCGACCAGAACGCCCCGTTTGTCGATCTGGCACTCGCCTATGACGCCAGTAATATCTATCTCGACGTTGCCCGCAATGACGTGTCGTTCTGCGACGTGGCCGGCACCCGCAACCAGTGTGCCACCGCCAATGGCGCCGAAAGCGCCGGGCCGGGCAACCCGATCTACGATGCAATCGCCGGCCTGCCGGACGATGAAACCGCACGCGAAGCCTTCGATGTGTTATCTGGCGAGATCCATGCGTCCGCCAAATCGGCGCTGATCGAGGACAGCCATTTTGTCCGCGATGCCATCAATGACCGCCTGCGTGCGGCCTTCGAGGGGGTAGGTATCCCGGCAACGCCGGTGCTGGCCTATGGCGAAGGCGGTCCGATGCTGGCGCCTGCCACCACCGATCGCTTTGCCGCCTGGGGCACGGCTTTCGGGTCATGGGGTTCCTTCGACGGCGACGGCAATGCCGCAGGCCTCGATACCTCCACCGGCGGCTTTCTTACCGGCGTCGACGGCCTTGTCGCGGAGGATGTGCGGCTTGGCATCATGACTGGCTACAGCCACACGAGCTTCGATGCCGACGGCCGATCCTCGTCAGGCTCGAGCGACAATTATCATCTCGGCCTTTATGGTGGCACGCAGCGGGGCGCTCTCGCCTTCCGCTCCGGGCTTGCCTATACGTGGCATGACATGAAGACATCGCGCTCGGTGGCCATGCCCGGCTTTGCCGACAGCCTGAGCGGCGACTACAACGCTGGCACCTTCCAGGCGTTCGGGGAACTCGGCTATCGCATCGATACGCCAGTCGCGGCCTTCGAGCCTTTTGCCAACCTCGCTTATGTCAACCTGCATACGGACGGCTTCACGGAAAAGGGCGGTGCGGCGGCATTGACCAGTGCAAGCCAGACCACCGACGCCACCTTCACCACGCTTGGTCTCAGAGCCTCCGCCGGCTTCACGCTCGGCGCCATCAATGCCACAGCGCGCGGCATGCTGGGCTGGCGCCATGCCTATGGCGACGTCATACCGACCAGCACACATGCCTTCTCTGCCGGTGATGCCTTCACGATCGCTGGCGTGCCGATCGCCAAGGACAGTGCCGCCATCGAAGCGGGGTTCGATCTCAACCTGACCGATGCCGCAACCCTCAGCGTCGCCTACCAGGGTCAGTTCGGCTCCGGCGTCCAGCAGAACGGCTTTAATGCAAAACTCAACGTGGAATTCTAATCAAGCGGGAAGGATCGTTCCGGAATGACTGCCCCTGACGGAAAAGGGGCTATTCAATCCGCTTGTCGCATCGCCCAGGCGGTCGTACGCCAGGAAGCGAACCTCGCGAGCGCCAGGCAGGAAGCCAGCCTTATCGCCGCCGGTCGGAGCGAGCCTACAAGGACGTGCGCAACTGTGATGAACGCGAACGCTGCGACCGCAGGTGCCGGACTTGATCGCGCAGAAGCGGACGCAGGAGCAGCTGGGAGGATTGTGTGGCGCGAAGCGGACCCTCCCAAGGTTCGGCTTTCCCCTAAACGCTTTACAGCCCGGTTTGGTAGCGCTACCGTTTCGGCCTAGCGTGAGCCTGGGAGGAGCCAGGGCTGTCGCTAGCGGAAGCGTTGTTCCTTCGACGACGTCGCAGGAATTTGTTGGGAGGATCGATGGCGTCTGTCGCAATTGGCGAAGTCTACAAATCATTCGGCGCTGTCGAGATCCTGCACGGGGTCAGCGTGAACATCGAGGACGGCGAGTTCGTCACTCTGGTCGGACCATCGGGCTGCGGAAAATCAACCCTTCTCAGAATGATCGCCGGCCTGGAAAAGATTTCACGCGGCCAGATCGCGATTGGCGAACGTGTCGTCAACAACGTTGCGCCCAAGGAGCGCGACGTCGCCATGGTCTTCCAGAACTATGCGCTCTACCCACACATGACCGTTGCCGAGAACATGGCGTTCTCGCTGATGCTCAAAGGAGTTTCCAAGCCGGAGAGCGATGCAGGCGTGCGCCGCGCGGCCGAAATCCTTGGGCTGGTGCCGTTGCTGGCGCGCTATCCTCGGCAGCTTTCCGGCGGCCAGCGCCAGCGCGTCGCCATGGGCCGCGCGATCGTGCGTGATCCGGCGGTCTTTCTCTTCGACGAACCGCTGTCCAATCTCGACGCCAAACTCAGGGTGCAGATGCGCGCCGAGATCAAGGAACTGCACCAGCGCCTCAAGACGACGACAGTCTACGTCACGCACGACCAGATCGAGGCCATGACCATGGCTGACAAGATCGTGGTCATGCATGACGGCATCGTCGAGCAGATAGGGCCGCCGCTGGAACTCTATGACCGGCCGAACAATCTTTTTGTCGCCAGCTTCATCGGCTCGCCGGCCATGAATTTGCTGAGGGGCGAGATCGCTATTGACGGCTCACCCTCGTTCCGCGGCGCCGGGGGGATTTCAGTCCCGTTGGCCTCGGCACTTTCCATCCCCAATGGCGAGCCTGTGGTGCTGGGAATAAGGCCCGAGCATTTGCGGCTGTCCGACGACCGGGGCATTCCGGTCACCGTCGCGGTGGTTGAACCAACCGGGTCCGAAGTGCAGCTCATCGGCCGGACAGCCGGCGGCGAAGAGATCGTCGCGAATTTCCGGGAACGACATTCCTTCACGCCGGGCGAAACCATCCGGCTTACGGCCGAGCCCGGCCTCATCCATCTCTTTCACGGAGAAACCGGACAGAGGTTCCAAACACGTACCGATCAGTAGGACCACAGGCAAGGACAACAAGCAGGAGGAAACGAGCATGAAGTTCACCAGACGTGACGTGATCCGCACCACCGCCGGCGCGGCGGCGGGTGCCTTGGGAAGTCGGTTCATCAGCTCTCCGGCCCTTGCCCAGGACGGACCGAAATACAAACCCGAGGATGGCGCCAAGCTTAGACTGCTGCGCTGGTCGCCCTTCGTCCAGGGCGACGAGGACCAATGGCTGGCCAACACCAAGCGCTTCACCGAAGCGACCGGTGTCGCGGTCCGCGTCGACAAGGAAAGTTGGGAGGACATTCGCCCCAAGGCGGCGGTCGCGGCAAATGTCGGCTCCGGCCCCGACCTGATGTTCGTCTGGTTCGATGACCCGCACCAATATCCCGACAAGCTGCACGACGTGAGCGAACTCGGCGAGTATCTCGGCTCGAAATACGGCGGCTGGCATGATGGACCAAAGCAATATGCGACCCGGGAAGGCAAATTCATCGGCCTGCCACTGGCCACGATCGGAAATGCCATCGTCTATCGGGAAAGCTGGGTGAAAGAGGCCGGCTTTTCGGAGTTTCCCAAGGACACGAAAGGCTTCCTGGAACTTTGCAAGGCCTTGCAGGCGAAGGGCCATCCGGCCGGCTTCACGCATGGCCATGGCGTCGGCGACGGCAACAACTATGCTCATTGGCTGCTGTGGAGCCATGGCGGCCAGATGGTCGACGAGAGCGGCAAGGTAACGATCAACAGCCCCGAGACCCTCAAGGCCATCGAATACGCGCAGGAACTCTACAAGACCTTCATTCCAGGCACCGAAAGCTGGCTCGACGTCAACAACAACCGCGCCTTCCTGGCCGGCGAACTGGCTGTCATCGCCAACGGCATCTCGGCCTACAACACCGCCAAAATCAATAAGGACAATGATCCGAAGCTGGCTGAAATCGCCAAGGACATACGCACCACCAACCTGCCCATCGGCCCTGTCGGCAAATCCGTCGAATTGTTCCAGGTGACCACGGCTGTCATCTTCAATTACACGCCCTACCCCAACGCGGCCAAGGCGTATTTGCAGTTCATGTTCGAGGAACCGCAAATGAAGGACTGGATCACCTCCTCGGCCGGATATTGCTGCCAGACCCTGAAGGCATTCGACAACAACCCGGTATGGACTGCCGATCCCAACAACGCCGCTTACGCCAAGGCTTCGGCTACTCTGCGGCCTAACGGCTATGCCGGGCCGCTCGGCTATGCTTCGGCGGCAACCATGGCCGACTACGTGCTGGTCGATATGTTCGCCAAAGCGGTGACCGGCCAGGCGACGCCGCAAGAGGCAATGGAAGAGGCCGAGAAGCGGGCAAATCGCTATTATCGCGTTTGAGCCGGCTCAGCCGGGCAGCGCGGCTGCCCGGCTGGCTTCGGATTGCATCGTGGCCGATCCGGCCGATCAATGAGACCTCAGCAGGAGCCGACCCATGGCTGTGCCGTCAGCTGCTATCCAGCCGCGATCTTCGATCTTCTCACGGATTCTATCGCGCTGGAGCGAAAGCCGGAACGCACTTGGCTTCGGCTTCATGCTTCCGGCGGCTGCACTGCTGCTTGTCTTCCTGACCTATCCGCTGGGGCTCGGCGTCTGGCTCGGCTTCACCGACGCCCGCATCGGCCGCCCCGGCATCTTCATCGGCATCGAAAACTATGAATATCTGTGGAGCGACGCCGTCTTCTGGCTCTCCGTCTTCAACACCTTGCTCTACACGATCAGCGCTTCGATCCTGAAATTCGCGCTCGGCCTCTGGCTGGCGCTCCTCCTCAACCAGAACCTTCCCTTCAAATCGTTCTTCCGCGCGATTGTCCTGCTGCCGTGGGTGGTGCCGACGGTGCTCTCGGCCATCGCCTTCTGGTGGATCTACGATTCGCAGTTCTCCATCCTCTCCTGGGCGCTGCAGCAGATGGGACTGATCGACCACCGCATCAATTTCCTTGGCGATCCGGAGAACGCACGCGCCTCGGTGATCGTCGCCAATGTCTGGCGCGGCATTCCTTTCGTGGCCATCACGCTGCTGGCCGGCCTGCAGACGATTCCCCAATCGCTTTACGAGGCCGCGACGCTCGACGGCGCCAGCCGTTGGCAGTTGTTCCGCTATGTGACGCTGCCGTTGCTGACGCCGATCATCGCCATCACCATGACCTTTTCGGTCCTGTTCACCTTCACCGATTTCCAGCTGATCTATGTGCTGACTCGCGGCGGGCCGGTGAATGCCACCCATCTGATGGCGACGCTCTCGTTCCAGCGCGGCATTTCCGG
>NZ_RZPL01000341.1:0-5798 GCF_004022805.1 Mesorhizobium sp. M7A.F.Ca.CA.002.04.1.1
GGGTGGCGACTTCGAGAAAGCTGCGCAGATTTTCAGTGTCCATGCCCACCTCTGCATCGAAAATTTCGATGACCCCTATCAAAAAATATCGCTTTCCGGCGGCAGTCAACAATGAACTAGATGGCCGAACCCCAAGACACGCGAGGAATCCAGCCATGCCCAAGCATTTCCGGATGATCGACAACGCTCGCAGAACGCTCACTGCAATCGAAAATTCCGCTGTCGACGAATTGCTGGCCGGCAGGATGGACCGCCGCGACTTCCTGCGCCATGGCAGCGTGCTTGGTCTCTCACTGCCGTTCCTGGGCAGCCTTGTCGCGGCCGCCGGCCTCGGCACGCAGCAAGCACGCGCGGAGGGCAAGCCGGGCGGCACGGTGCGCGCCGGCGTGGCGACGCCGGGCGGCGCCATCGATCCCGTCACCTATTATGACAGCGGCAGCTACCAGCTGGTTTTCCAGACCGCCGAATTTCTCTGCATCACGCAGCCGGACCTCACCTTGAAGCCGGTGCTGGCGGAGAGCTGGGCGCCGAACGAGGACGGCAGCGTCTGGACGTTCAAGCTGCGCAAGGGCGTGAAATTCCACAATGGCGAGGATTTCAAGGCCGACGACGTCGTCGCGACCTTCGACCGGCTGGCCGACCCCAAAGGCGCTTCTAATGCACTTTCCGTGTTCAAGGGGCTGCTGTCGAAAGGCGGCACCCGGAAGGTCGACGACCACACCGTCGCCTTCCATCTCGATGCGCCGAATGGCAGCTTTCCCTATTCGGTGTCGATCGACAATTACAACGCCGTCATCCTGCCGGCGAGCTACAAGGGCGACTACGAAAAGACGTTCGAAGGAACCGGGCCATTCCGGCTGGAGACCTACACGCCAAAGGTCGGCGCGACCTTCATCCGCAATACCGACTATTGGGGCGAGAAGGCGCTGCCTGACCGGCTCGAATTCAAATTCTACGGCGACGTGCAACCGCGCATCCTGGCGCTGCAGGCCGGCGAGGTCGACATCCTCGACGCCGTTCCGCTCGATGTAAGCCAGGTGGTGCTGAACAGTCCTGATATCACGGTGCTGCGTGTCGCTTCGACCGCGCACCGGCAGCTTCACATGCGCTGCGACACCGGCCCCTTCACCGACAAGCGCGTGCGCCAGGCGCTGGCGCTGTGCATCGACCGCTCCAAGCTGGTCGACGGGCTGTGCCGCGGCATGGCGGCGACCGGCAATGACAGCCCCTTCGCACCCGCTTTCCCCGCAACCGACAAGACGGTGCCGCAGCGCGTCCAGGATATCGCCAAGGCCAAGCAGTTGCTGGAGGCGGCGGGCCTTGCCAGTGGTTTCGACATCACGCTAACGACGCTGCGCTATTCCGACATTCCCCGCTACGCGCAATTGTTCCAGAATTTCGCCAAGGGAATCGGTGCCCGCATCTCGCTCAACATCGAAGACCAGGACAAATATTACGGCAAGGCGGTGTTCGGCCAGTCGGACTGGCTGGACAGCCCACTTGGCATCACCGACTACGCCCATCGCAGCGTGCCGAACGTCTTCCTGAAGAGCCCGCTGGTCAGCGACGGTCCGTGGAATGCGGCGCATTTCAAGAGCCCGGCCTATGACGGCATGGTCACCAGCTATCTCAAGGCGCTTGATGTCGGCGCGCAACGCGCTGCCGCCTCCGACATCCAGAAACTGCTGCTCGACGAGACGCCTGTCATCTTCAGCTATTTTCCCGATCTGCTGGTGCCGGTGCGCAAGAATGTCAGCGGCTTGCCGCCGATCGCCGCCGGCCTGCTGCTCGATCGCGTGTCCCTGAGCTGATCGTGCCTCAACGCCCGATGACAAAAGAAACTAAACGGGAGACTACCATTCGCAAGCCTCATCTGCGCGGCCGCGGGCCGCATTTTCCGCTGCTCGACAGCATCGTGCAGTACGACTTCGAGCCGGGCTACATAGCCTTCACCATGCCGACGCAGAAGCGCCTGCGTGTGCAGGTGGGGTCAATGACCGTGGCCGATACGACCAACGCCTTGGTGTTCTACGAATCCGATCATCTGCCGGTCTACTATTTTCCGATCGGCGACGTTCGCGAGGAGTTCCTGCTGCCGAGCAAGACCACGACAGAGGACCCATTCAAGGGCACAGCCACCCACTATTCGCTCAACACCGGCATCACGCTGGTCGAGGACGCGGCCTGGCGCTATCTCGATCCGGTCAAGGGCTGTCCGCCGATATCGGACTACATGTCGTTCACCTGGAGCAAGATGGGGCACTGGTTCGAGGAGGACGAGGAGATCTTTGTCCACGCCCGCGATCCCTTCCGCCGCGTCGACTGCCTGCCGTCGTCGCGGCGCGTGCAGGTCATCCTCGATGGTGAGCAGGTCGCCGATTCACGCCGCGGCGTGTTCCTGTTCGAGACCGGCCATCCAGTGCGCCACTATCTGCCAATCGCCGACACGCGGCTCGATATGTTCGCGCCCAGCCGCTACATCTCGCGCTGTCCTTACAAGGGCATCTCCAACTATTATCACGTGACGACCAAGGCCAAGCGTCACGAGAACCTCGTCTGGTATTATCCTGAGCCGGTGCACGAGGCGGAGCGCATCAAGGGGCTGGTCTGTTTCCACCACGAGCTGGTCGACAAGATCCTGGTCGATGGCGTCGAAATCCCGAAGGAAGCCACGGCCGCGTCGAGCGGTTATTTCTAGGCATCGACGCCGCTTGCGCGCGGGCGCTTGATCGAAGCACGGGTCAGCGCATACCCTCCCTGGGACAGGGAGGACACTCGATGGATCTTTTCAAGCTGGATGGCGATGTCGCGCTGGTCACCGGCGCCGGCAGCGGCATCGGCCAGGCCATCGCGATCGGGCTGGCCGAGGCAGGCGCCGACATCGCCTGTTTTGGTCATGCGTCGAAAGGCGGGCTGGATGAAACGGCGCACCGGATCACGGCACTCGGCCGCAAGGCGCTGGTGCTGAACGGTACAGTGACATCGCAGAGCGATCTGGCGGCGGCGATCGATCGAGTCGAGAGCGAACTCGGTGCGCTGACCGTTGCGGTCAACAATGCCGGCATTGCCGGCTCCGAACCCGCCGAGACGATGCCGCTGGAGACGTGGCAGAAGGTGCACGAGGTCAATGTCGCCGGCGTGTTCCTGTCCTGTCAGGCCGAAGCGCGCAAGATGCTGGTGCGAGGCAAGGGCTCGATCATCAACATCGCCTCGATGTCGGGCACCATCGTCAACCGGGGCCTGACGCAGGCGCACTACAATTCTTCGAAGGCCGCCGTCATCCACATGTCCAGGAGTCTCGCTATGGAGTGGGCCGATCGCGGCCTGCGCGTCAATGTCGTCAGCCCGGGCTACACACTGACGCCGATGAACAAGCGGCCTGAGGTGGCCGAAGAGGTGAAGATCTTCAAGCGCGACACGCCGATGGGGCGGATGGCGGCGCCGGAGGAAATGGTCGGACCGACGGTGTTCCTGGCCAGCCGCGCAGCGAGCTTCGTCACCGGCCTCGACCTGATTGTCGATGGCGGCTACGTCTGCTGGTAGAGGTTCAACTTCGCCTGCAGTCTGAATTTATACGCCTCGCGCGGTGTTAGTCGTTGCGCGACATGAACCTTGATATATATAATTTCATCCCATGAAACTGGCTTGGCGAGATGGCGCTTGCCGGGTCGACAGCCGAGAACATGAGACCTTGATGGCTCGCACCTTGCAAGGCGCCGCAAGACTGGCAATCGATCCGCAGATGACCGCCCCCGCAGCGATCCGTCGGCAACCATGACGCCGACACTGCAGTCCTGTTCCATCATCACTAGAATTGAGCACCATCTTGCCTGCGTCGGCCAAAGCCGGGGCAATAATCTGGCGCCGACGGCCTTGCGCAAAGACCAGCCTTTCCAACACAATCAAGAAAAGCCGCAAGAAGGGAACGAACGATAATTTTCACAGCTTGAAGGAGAACAAGCATGTCACTTCGCAGTGTGATTTCGAACTTAACAATGGGAACCTTCGCACTCGCCGCGGCGAGTGCACTGACACCTTCCGCCCAAGCCGCCGCACCAGAATCCAACGATCCGATCAAGATCGCGCTGTTCGACTGGACCAGCGTCAATCTGAACGCCAAGATCCTTGGCGGTATCCTGGAAAAGCTCGGCTATACCGTCGAGTATCCCACGGCCGACTACCTCTCCAGCCTGACCACGGGCCTCACCAATGGCGATCTTGATGTCGGCCTGGAGTTCTGGGACACGACCGCCGGCGAAGCCATGAAGGCCTCCGATGCGACCGGCCAGACCGAACGGCTGGGTAAGCTCGGACCCAAGGCCAAGGAAGAATGGTGGTTTCCGGAATACATGAAGGAGAAATGCCCGGGCCTGCCCAATTGGGAAGCGCTGAAGGACCCGAAATGCGCCGAAGCCTTCTCGACGGCGGAGACCGCACCGAAGGGACGCTATCTCGGCGGCCCGGTGACATGGGAAGGCTTTGACGACGAGCGCGTCGAGGCGCTGAAACTGCCCTTCACCGTCATCCATGCCGGCACCGACGCGGCGATGTTCGCCGAGCTCGATTCCGCCTATCAGCGCAAGGCGCCGATCATGCTGTGGATCTATTCGCCGCATTGGGCGCCTGCCAAATACAAGGGCGAGTGGGTTGAATTCCCGGAATACACGCCCGAGTGCTACAACGACCCGAAATGGGGCGTGAACCCCGACGCCAAATATGACTGCGGCAAGCCGCATGGCGAGATCTGGAAATACTCCTGGTCCGGCATGAAGGACAAATGGCCGGTCGCCTACAAGGTGGCCAAGGCCTACACGATCGACACCGATGAGCTCAACAAGATGAGCGGCGAGATCGATCTCGGCGGCAAGACACCGGAGGACGTCGCAGCTGCCTGGATCGCCGCCCACGAGGCCGACTGGAAAGCCTGGGCGCAGTGATCGTTCCGACTGGAAAAATGAGACCCGGCTGCTGACCAGCCGGGCCTCACTTGTTGATATTCCAGAGGGACGTTCGAATGACGGACAGGACTGAACAGGAGCCAAACACGGCGGGCGCGCCAAAAGACGCCCGTCCGGTAAAGCTTGCCTGCCGCAATGTCTGGAAATTGTTCGGATCGAACGCGGCCAATTTCATCCGCGAACGTGACGGCAAGGCCAGCATAGCCGACGTCACGGCTGCCGGGCTGGTCGGCGCGGTGCGCGCCGTCGACCTCGAAATCCGCCAGGGCGAGATTTTCATCATCATGGGCCTGTCGGGCTCCGGCAAGTCGACGCTGGTGCGCTGCATGTCGAGGCTGGTCGAGCCGACCCACGGCAAGGTCGAATTCGAGGGCAATGACCTGCTGAAAACCTCCGATGCAGCACTCATCGAATTGCGACGACACCGCATGGGCATGGTGTTCCAAAATTTTGCGCTGTTGCCGCATCTCAACGTGCTGGAGAACATCGCCTTCCCGCTCAGCATCCAGGGGCAGGACCGGGCGACACGCGAAGCAAGGGCGCGCGAGGTCATCGAGCTTGTCGGCTTAAGGGGTCGCGAGCATTTCTATCCGCGCGAACTGTCCGGCGGCCAGCAGCAGCGTGTCGGCATCGCCCGCAGCCTGGCGACAAAACCGGAAATCTGGTTCCTCGACGAGCCGTTCTCGGCGCTCGATCCGCTGATCCGCCGCGAGATGCAGGACGAGCTGATGCGGTTGCAGATGATGCTGCACAAGACCATCGTCTTCATCACCCATGATTTCGACGAGGCCATCCGGCTGGCCGACCGCATCGCCATCATGAAGGATGGCGAGGTCATCC
>NZ_RZPL01000342.1:0-5798 GCF_004022805.1 Mesorhizobium sp. M7A.F.Ca.CA.002.04.1.1
GCCTTCTGCCGGGCAAGCTCGACACCGACCGGCTGCGCGGCCCGCATGAGGCCGGCACAGTCGAAAGCCCTCAGGCCGCAGCCGCGCGCAAGACCCGCATCAGCGCCGATGTTCCGGCCAAGCGGCTCGGCACGCCGGAGGAATTCGGCCAGATCTGCGCCTTCCTGTGCTCGGTCCACGCCGGCTATCTGACCGGGCAGAACATACCGGTCGATGGTGGTCTTTACGTCAGCGCCTTTTGATCAACTTATCCGTGAAACGGTCGGATCCGTCCGTCAGACAATCGTTATAAGTATTTGATTGTTCAATACTTTCTACGCGCCGCCGGGTATTGCCGCCGGCGCGTCAATTAGCGTCGCGAAAAACCACGGCTGCATGCTAAAAGGGAATCTCCAGGCAGATTTCGAGGGAGCGGCCGCATGGAAGGCGAGAGCAAAAAGACGGCACGTTCGGACCTCGACGAAGCCGCCCTCTACTTCCACAAGCACCCAAGGCCGGGAAAGCTCGAGATACAGGCGACCAAGCCGCTCGGCAATCAGCGCGACCTCGCGCTCGCCTATTCCCCCGGCGTCGCCGCCCCCTGCCTGGAAATCCGCGACGATCCGGCGACCGCCGCCGACTACACCGCACGCGCCAATCTGGTCGGTGTCGTCACAAACGGATCGGCCGTGCTCGGCCTCGGCAATATCGGCCCGCTGGCCTCCAAACCGGTCATGGAAGGCAAGGCCGTCCTGTTCAAGAAGTTCGCCGGCATCGATGTCTTCGACATAGAGATCGACGCGCCCGCTATCGAGCGCATGGTCGAGACGATCTCGGCCCTCGAGCCGACCTTCGGCGGCATCAATCTCGAGGACATCAAGGCGCCGGAATGCTTCGAGGTCGAGGAACAGCTGAAGGCCCGCATGGGCATACCGGTGTTCCACGACGACCAGCACGGCACCGCCATCATCGTCGCTGCCGCCGTGCTCAACGGGCTGGAGTTCGCCGGCAAGACCATATCGGACATCAAGATCGTCACCTCCGGCGCCGGGGCTGCCGCCCTTGCCTGCCTCAACCTGCTGGTCTCGCTCGGCGCCAAGGTCGAAAACATCTGGGTCACCGACCGTTTCGGCGTCGCCTACAAGGGCCGCACCGATGAGATGGATCGTTGGAAAGACCCCTATGTGAAGGACACCGAGGCGCGCACGCTGGCCGACGTCATTTCGGGCGCCGACGTCTTCCTCGGCCTGTCGGCGGCAGGCGTACTGAAGCCGGAACTGCTCCAGCACATGGCGCCGAAGCCGCTGATCCTGGCGCTGGCCAACCCCAATCCGGAGATCATGCCGGAAATAGCGCGTGCAGCGCGTCCGGATGCGATGATCTGCACCGGCCGGTCCGATTTTCCCAATCAGGTCAACAACGTACTGTGTTTTCCTTACATTTTTCGCGGTGCGCTCGACTGCGGCGCCAGCGCCATCAATGAGGAGATGAAGATGGCGGCGGTGCGGGCAATCGCAGCGCTCGCACGCGAGGAACCTTCGGACGTCGCGGCCCGCGCCTATTCCGGCGAGACGCCGATCTTCGGCCCTGAATTCCTGATCCCTTCGCCCTTCGATCCGCGGCTGATCCTGCGCATAGCGCCCGCGGTCGCCAAGGCAGCCTGCGACACCGGCGTCGCGACGCGGCCGATCACCGACTTTGCCGCCTATATCGACAAGCTGAACCGCTTCGTCTTCCGCTCCGGCCTGGTGATGAAGCCGGTGTTCTCGTCCGCCAAGGCATCGAGCGCCAAGCGCGTCATCTATGCCGACGGCGAGGATGAGCGCGTGCTGCGGGCTGCCCAGGTGGTGCTCGAGGAAGGCATCGCCGAGCCGATCCTGATCGGCCGCCCGCACGTCATCGAAGTGCGCCTGAAGCGCTACGGCCTGCGCATCAAGCCCGGGGTCGATTTCGGCCTCATCAACCCGGAAGACGATCCGCGCTACCGCCACTATGTCGACCTTTTGATCGAACTCGCCGGCCGGCGTGGCGTGACGACGGAAGCCGCGCGCACTATGGTGCGCACCGACAACACGGTGATCGCAGCACTTGCGCTGAAACGCGGCGATGCCGACGCCATGGTCTGCGGCCTCGAAGGTCGATTCGAGCGGCATCTGCGCAACGTCACCTTGATCATCGGCCCCCGCGCCGGCATCAAGGACCACGACCTGTCGACGCTTTCCATGCTGATCTCGCAGCGCGGCATCATCTTTCTGACCGACACCCACGTCTCCGTCGACCCGACGGCGGAAGAAATCGCCGAGATGACGGTGCTGGCGGCGGAAGAAATCCAGCGCTTCGGCATCGAGCCGAAGGCAGCACTCTTGTCGCATTCCGATTTCGGCTCGCGCGATTCGCCCAGCGCCCTGAAGATGCGGCAAGCAGCGGCGATCCTGGCGCGCATCGCGCCTGACCTTGAATGCGATGGCGAGATGCATGCGGACACTGCTCTGTCGGAGCACCTGCGCCAGCGCGTCTATCCCCATTCGAGACTGAAGGGCGAAGCCAATTTGCTGGTGTTCCCCAACCTCGATTCGGCAAACATCACGCTGACGGCGCTCAGAACCATGACGGATGCGCTACATGTCGGGCCGATCCTGCTCGGCACCGACATGCCGGCGCATATATTGACGCCGTCTGTCACCTCGCGCGGCGTCGTCAACATGACGGCGCTTGCCGTGGTCGAAGCCGCCCACAAGGCACAAGCGGTCGTCAATCTGGGCTGAACACGGATTTCGCGGTAAACTGCAGTTAACCGCGAACACGGTAGCCTTGCGGGGCTAACAGCCGATTTGGAAGGCGGAGTTTGGGCGGATGGCAAGCGGAGGGTGGAAGCAGGCGCATGCTGTCGTGCTGCTTGGCCTGCTGTTGTCCGCAACCTGGGGAGTAGCCGAGCCACAGGCTGCTTCGCGGGTCTGCCGCCAGTTGGAAGCCGATCTTGCCGCGTCCTCGCGCGGCGGCGGTGGCGGTCCGGCGCTAGTCCGGAAATACGATTCCGCGATTGCCAGGCAGCATGAGCAGATTTCGAAGGCTCGCAGCCAGGCGAGCCAGGCCGGGTGCGGTTTTTCGCTGTTTGGCCGCAACCTCAATCAATGCGCCGGGCTCAACGCCACCATCGACCGCATGAATGCCAATCTCGACGCCTTGCAAAACAAGCGCGAGCGGCTGGCTGGCGGTGGCTCTCGCCGCGATCGCGGACGCATCCTGGCGGCGCTCGACGCCAATGGCTGCCGCGACGACACCGTTGCGCCTCGGCGTGCGCCTTTGCAGGAAGCGAACCGCGACGGCGGCAGCGCAAACCTGTTCGATCAGCTCTTCGGCGGCAACAGCAAGCAGCTCGATATGCTTGATGAACCCAACCAGCCCGACGATCCCAGCGAGGAGCGCAATGTCCGCCGTGTGCTCAACCAGCCCGGCGTACCGGATTTTCCGAGCGTCGGTGGCGAATTCCACACGTCCTGTGTGCGCACCTGCGACGGCTACTTTTTCCCTATGTCGAACTCGGCCTCGGCAGGCGATTTCGAACGCGACCAGAAGAATTGCGAATCGAGCTGCCCCGGCACCGAGATGCAGGTTTTCTATTCGCGCGGCATGGACGACGATTCGGCGTCGATGACGTCATCTGTCACCGGCCGGCCTTACAGCGAATTGCCGACCGCCTATCTCTACAAGCGGCCCGGCGTGTCGCGGCCGCCGGCTTGCGGCTGCAACGCCGCTGCGCAGGGTTTCCAGATCATCGCCGGCAATCCGCCGAATCCGGTGCAATCGCAGCCAGAGACAGACGCGTCATCATTCATTCCAGTCCCGGTTGCAAAACCTGATCCGGGCGCCGATCCCGAAACGCTGGCCAATCTGGAAGGTGGGCTCGACCGCGAGGCGATCAAGCGGCTTTCCGCGAGGCCGGTGACGTCGCCCGTGTCCGCGCTGCCGCCGGAACAGCGCAAGGTCAGGGTCGTCGGGCCAACGTTCCTTCCCGACCCATCAGCGGCAATAGATCTGCAAGCTCCGGCCCCGAAGGCAGTCCGGTAAGGGCTGTCCTGAGTGGCATGAACAACGCCTTGCCCTTGCGGCCGGTCGCTTCCCTGATCTTGCCCGTCCAGTCCTTCCAGATCGTCGCGGTCCAGGGTTCCTCCGGCAGCAGGTCGAACGCCTGTCGGAGAAAGTCGCGGTCGTCATCGGAAAATTGCGGCTTCTCCTGCGGTCCTTCGCGCAGGATGCGCCACCAGTTGACCGCATCGGCCAGCCTGTCGAGATTGCCGCGCACCGCCAGCCAGAACGGTTCGGCCTGCTCGCCGGAGACGCCGAGCACGATGAGACGGTCTTGTGCCTCGGCGAACGGCATGTGGTGCAGCAGCGACCGGTTGAGCACGAACAGCTCGTCCGGATCGAACTTGGCCGCGGATTTCGATGTCGCCGCCGGATCGAAGCGTTCGGCGAGTTCGCCCATCGTCGGCATCGCCGCGACATTCTCCGAAGTGCCTACCAGGACCGCCAATGATGCGACGGCCATCGGCTCGATCCCGTCCTCGCGCAGGCTTTCGATGGAGAGCGCGCCGGTGCGCTTCGACAAGCCCTCGCCCGATGCGGTGGTCAGGAGATTGTGGTGGCCGAACACTGGCGGCGTGGCAGCCAGTGCCTGGAACAGGGCGATCTGCACGCCGGTGTTGGTGACATGGTCGTCGCCGCGGATGACATGGCTGACGCCCATCTCGATGTCGTCGACCACGGAAGGCAGCGTATAGAGATAGGTGCCGTCCTCGCGCACCAGGACCGGATCGGAAAGCGAGGCCAGATCGACGGTTTCCTCACCGCGCACCAAGTCGTTCCAGTGGATTTCAGTGCGTTCCGGCTGTTGTGGATCGCCTGAGAAATTGGGCAGGAGAAAACGCCAGTGCGGCCGGCGGCCATCGGTCTGGTATTCGGCGATCTGTTCGTGCGTCAGGGTCAACGCCTCGCGGCCATAGACCGGCGGCAGACCGCGCGTGCGGCGCACCTTGCGCCTGAGATCCAGCTCCTCCGGCGTTTCGTAGCAGGCATAGAGAACGCCTGCCGCCTTCAGCCTCTCGACCGCCGCGTCATAGACTTCGAAGCGCCGCGACTGGTACTCGGTGGCGTCGGGAAAAATGCCCAACCAATGCAGGTCGTAGAGGATGGCGTCGGAAAACTCCTGCTTCGAGCGCGCAATGTCGGTGTCGTCGAAGCGCTGGATGAAGCGACCCTTGTTGTTCACGGCGAACAGCCAGTTGAACAGAGCCGTGCGCGCATTGCCGATATGGATGCGGCCGGTCGGCGAAGGGGCGAAACGAACGGTAACTGTCATGAGCGGGGCGTACCGGATGCTTTTACGATTGACAAGACGCGCCCCCGCGCTGCCCGGCAGACATAGAACATGGCGGCTGGAATGAAAAGACCGGGCGTTGGACGCCTCAGGAGGCACCCAGTCCGCAGGCGGCCTTTGTAACCGAGCGCTGCCAGCCGCTGGGGCCGACCACCGGTTGAAGGCGATCAGCGGCCGAAATCATCGGAACTGAGGCGGGTCCAGCGGTCGCCCACCAATCCACCGATAAAGATGTCGCCGGAGCGGACCGCTTCCGTGACCTCGGCGATCCGCGAGCGGACCATCGTTCCCCCGGCATAGCGGAAGAAGACATTCTTGTAGCCAAAGAGTTGGGATATGAATCTGGTCTGCGTCTGCCCGGTGATGCCCACGCAGCCCATCTCCCATGCGGCGGCGACATGGCGAACCTGTTGCAAATCCAGGCATTCGGATCGCATTGGGG
>NZ_RZPL01000343.1:0-5797 GCF_004022805.1 Mesorhizobium sp. M7A.F.Ca.CA.002.04.1.1
GGTGACGCGCGAACTGGAATGGCTCTACGAACTGACCGGTGCCACCGTGGCGTCCTGCGTCGGCGGCATGGACATGCGCTCGGAGCGGCGTGTGCTGGAGCGTGGCGCCCATATCGTCGTCGGCACGCCCGGCCGGCTGCGCGACCACATCACCCGGCGCTCGCTCGACATGTCAGCGCTGAAGGCGGTGGTGCTCGACGAGGCCGACGAGATGCTCGATCTCGGCTTTCGCGAAGACCTCGAATTCATCCTCGACGCCGCTCCGGCCGAACGCCGGACGCTGATGTTCTCGGCCACGGTGCCGCGCTCGATCGCCACGCTCGCCCAGGGCTATCAGCGCGATGCGGTGCGCATTTCGGCCGCCGGCGAGGAGAAGCAGCATCTCGACATCGAATATCGGGCGCTGAGCGTCGCCCAGCCCGACCGCGAGAACGCCATCATCAATGTGCTGCGCTATTACGAAGCCAAGAACGCGCTGGTGTTCTGCAACACGCGTGCCGCCGTCAATCATCTGACCGCGCGCTTCAACAACCGCAACTTCTCCGTCGTCGCCCTGTCGGGCGAGCTCAGCCAGAATGAGCGCAGCCATGCGCTGCAAGCGATGCGGGACGGCCGCGCAAAAGTCTGTATCGCCACCGATGTCGCGGCGCGCGGCATCGACCTGCCCAATCTTGAGCTGGTCATCCACGCCGATTTGCCGACCAACCCGGAAACGCTGCTGCACCGCAGCGGCCGCACCGGCCGCGCCGGGCGCAAGGGCGTCAGCGCGCTGATCGTGCCCAACAGCGCCCGCAAGCGCACCGAACGGCTGTTGCAGAACGCCGGCCTCAAGGCGACATGGGCGAGCCCGCCCTCGGCC
The DNA here is from genome assembly GCF_004022805.1 of Mesorhizobium sp. M7A.F.Ca.CA.002.04.1.1. Classification (NCBI taxonomy): domain Bacteria; kingdom Pseudomonadati; phylum Pseudomonadota; class Alphaproteobacteria; order Hyphomicrobiales; family Phyllobacteriaceae; genus Mesorhizobium; species Mesorhizobium sp. M7A.F.Ca.CA.002.04.1.1. Next base: position 860 of record NZ_RZPL01000343.1, read on the forward strand.
GACGACGTGATGCGGCGCGACGACGAGCGCATCCTTGCCGATCCGGCTTTCGATGAGCCGGTGAAGGAGGACGAGCGCTCCTTCATCGACGCGCTGCTCGCCAGGCATGGCGCCGAACAGGTGGCCGCTGCCTTCGTGCGCCAGTGCCGCGCCAGCCGCTCGGCCCCCGAGGACCTCATGGAGATCGCGCCCTTCACGCCGTCGCGTGAAAGACCGGCGGGCGAAGGTTTCGCGCGCCGCGACGAGGCGCCCAGCCGCCGCGACGATTTCGGCGACAGCGTCTGGTTCTCGCTGTCGATCGGGCGCCGGCAGAATGCCGAGCCGCGCTGGCTCATCCCGATGCTATGCCGCACCGGCAGCATCTCGAAGCGAGAGATCGGCGCCATCAAGATGCAGCCGGAAGAGACCTACGTGCAGATCGCAGCGGATTGGGCAGACCGCTTCCTGGCCGCGATCGGTCCCGACCGGAAGCTGCAAGGCAACATCCTGGTGAAGCGGCTCGACGGTACGCCCGATCTGTCGCGCGCCGGCTATCAGCCGCCAAGCCCCGACAAGAAGCCGCATCGCGGCAAGGCGCCGTTCGATCCCAACGCGCCGAAGCGCAAATTCGAAAAACGTGCACCGGCAGCAGCCGATCAGCGCCCGACCGCCCCGCATGATGCAAAGCCATGGGCGAAGAAGCCGGGCAAGCCGAAATTCGACACCTCTGGTGCACCCAAGCACAAGAAGGCGAAGAAGCGGCCTTCGTAAGACCGGGCAACGAGCCTCATCCGCCCGCATGACGCCGGCCGCATCCCGATGCGGTCTTGCCCATCGGTTCGGCCATGTGCCACACCTTGGCAGGGACGTGGCAAGTGGGGGTGGCAAATGCGCGGCAAAGTGCTTCATTATGACGAAGTCCAGGGCTTCGGCTTCATCACCGGAGCCGACGGCAACCGCTACACCTTCACCCGCGAAAACCTGCGCCGGGAAACCACTATGCGGAAGGGCGCGGGCGTGGAATTCCAGGCGGGCGGCGGCCAGGCGCGCGACGTCTTTTTGATCGCCGCCGAGACGGCTGCGCCGGCCGGCGACGCTGGTACGAGCGCCGCGCCGACTCAAGCCGGTAACGCACCATCCGCTTCTGCGCCACAGGCCCAGCATTTCGGCCGTTCCTCCGGGCCGGCCGAGCCCACCGATCTCTGGGGCTATTTCTGGCGTGGCGTGACGCAGAACTATTTCAATTTCGCCGGACGTGCCCGCCGCAAGGAATATTGGGGTTATTTCCTGTTCTGGGTGGTCTCGCTGCTTGTCATCGGCGGTATCGGTCTTTTCGCCGACAACGAAATGGGCAATTTCGACAGCAGCGTATCGGCGGCGGTAACCGTCGGCCTTTGCGGCACCTTCGTCCTGGCGACACTGCTGCCCAGCCTCGGCATGACCGTTCGCCGCATCCATGACATCGGCCTCTCGGGCTGGCTTTATCTGGTGGTGCTGATCCCGACCATCGGCAGCCTGATCATCCTGGTCTTCGCGCTGATCCCGACGCAGGCCCGCGAAAACCAGTGGGGACCGGTGCCGGCGGGCGTCAGGGTCTAGGGATGATCGCCTTCAGCGCCTCGCCCGAAAGCCTGAGAAAGACCTTCTGGCCGTGGCGTTCTGCGCCAAGCCGGTCGTAGAAGCGCTGCGCGCCTTCGTTCCAGTCCTCGCTGGTCAGGTCGATGCGGCCGATGCCTTCGCGCAGGCAATGATCGGCGAGAAAGCCGATCAGCGCCCGGCCGACACCAGCGTTGCGGGCTTTGTCGCGCACGAACAGGTCCTTGAGGAACAGCAGCCGCTCGAGATCGATACCGGGATGCGCGATCGCCACCGACGCCAGGCCGCTGACCTCGCCCTCGATGAAGGCGAGCGCGAAATGCGGATAGGCCGGGCTTTCCTCGCCAAGCCATTTTCGTGCCGCAGACAGGGCCCGGTCGGCATCGAGAGGCCGTTGCCGATAATGTTCCGCCATCTCGCAAAACATGGCCGCGAGCGTCGTCGCGTCCTCGATCGTCGCCCAGCGGACGTCGACCGTCACGGTATCAGCCCAGGAATTTGGCGATGATCGCGTCGCCCATCTCAACCGTACCGACCTCGGTCATGCCATCGGACATGATGTCTTTCGTCCGCAGGCCCGCGTCGAGCACGGCGGCGATCGCGCCTTCGACGCGGTCGGCTTCATCGACCATGCCGAAGGAATAGCGCAGGCACATGGCGAAGGAGGCGATCATGGCGATCGGGTTGGCAATGCCCTTGCCGGCAATGTCGGGCGCCGAACCGTGCACCGGCTCGTACAGCGCCTTGCGCTTCTTGGTCTTGGCGTCAGGCGCGCCGAGCGAGGCCGACGGCAGCATGCCGATCGAGCCGGTCAGCATGGCGGCGATGTCGGACAGCATGTCGCCGAACAGATTGTCGGTGACGATGACGTCGAACTGTTTTGGCCAGCGCACCAGCTGCATGCCGCCGGCATCGGCCAGCATGTGGTCGAGCTTGACGTCGGCATAACGCGCCTTGTGGGTCTGGGTGACGACCTCGTTCCACAGCACACCCGACTTCATCACATTGCGCTTTTCCATCGAAGTGACATGGTTCTTGCGGGTCCGCGCCAGCTCGAAGGCGACGCCCGAAATGCGCTCGATCTCGAACGTGTCGTAGACCTGCGTGTCGATGCCGCGCTTCTGGCCGTTGCCGAGGTCGATGATCTGCTTGGGCTCGCCGAAATAGACGCCGCCGGTCAGCTCGCGCACGATCAATATGTCGAGACCTTCGACCACCTCCTGCTTGAGCGAAGAGGACGCTGCCAGTGCCGGATAGCAGATGGCCGGGCGCAGATTGGCGAACAGCTCCATGTCCTTGCGCAGCCGCAGCAGGCCGGCTTCTGGGCGCACTTCATAAGGCACCGCATCCCATTTCGGACCGCCGACGGCGCCGAACAGCACCGCGTCGGCCGCCATCGCCTTTTCCATGTCGGCATCGGAGATCGCCGCGCCATGCGCGTCATAGGCACAGCCGCCGACCAGCCCCTCATCGGTGGCAAAACCGCTGCCGAGCCTGTCGTTCATGACCGCGATCAGTTTCTTGACCTCGGCCATGGCCTCAGGACCGATGCCGTCACCGGGGAGCAGGAAAAGATGCTTCGTTGCCATGGAGAAACCGTCCTGGAAAGATTTGAACCGCGGCCTTGCTAAACGCCAAGCGAGTTGCATGCAAGCAGGAACGCAGCGATCACGGATAACCCGATTCGTTGGTGATCCGTAGCGCCCCCCTCTGCCCTGCCGGGCATCTCCCCCTCAAGGGGGAGATTGGCAGCATTATCGTTTCGCCTCTTCTTTCTGACGTGGAGATTGGCGAACGCCGAGGCGACATCCAATCTCCCCCCTTGAGGGGGAGATGGCCGGCAGGCCAGAGGGGGGCGCTGTCCCGCCGGCATACGTCATCACTGATGCGAGAGAATGTTGACCAGCCGACCGAACGGATCGCGGACGTAGAAGCGCCGCACGCCCCACGGTTCGTCGGCCGGTCCGTATTCGATGGCAAAGCCCGCCGCCTTCATGGCATCGAGCGCCGCATCCACGTCGTCGACCTCGATGGAGAGGTCGGGCACCGGCGTGCCGGAACCGCCTTGCGCCATGAAGCTGACCTGGACATCCATCTTTGCTTGCGAGCCGTAGGTTGCGATCCAGCCGAGATCCATCAGCACGTCGAGGCCGAGCACATCGTGGTAGAAACGCTTCGCCGCCGCGACATCCGCTGTCTCGATATTGGCAACAATGCGCTGGACTTTCATCGTCGGTCGCCCTTCAGGCCGTGCGCCGCAGCGCCGTCACCTCGATCTCGATCTTCATTTCCGGTTTGTTGAGTTGGCAGACGATCATCGTCGCTGTCGGCCTGATGTCACCGAACGTCTCGCCGAGGATCGGGAAGACTACATCCACGAAGGCCTGGTCGGTGATGTAGTAATGCGCCCGCACCACGTCAGCCATCTCGAAGCCGCCGTCCTTCAGCGCCTTGCCGATCGTCGCCAGGCAATTGCGCGTCTGCGCCTCCACCGTCTCCGGCATCGTCATCGTCGCATAGTCGTAGCCGGTGGTGCCGGACACAAAACACCAGTCGCCCTGCACCACGGCGCGCGAATAGCCGGCGGTCTTTTCGAACGGCGAACCGGTGGAGATGAGTTTGCGCATATGAGGGGCCTTGCTTGGGTTGTCGGCCAGCATTAGCAGGCGGAACGGCGCGGGTCGTGGGCCAAGCCAGGCAAACTGTTATCCCGGAAGCGAAGCGCGAACCTCCGAGATTGGTTGAAGCATCCCTTCCGTCGTCATCCTATGGCGGAGCAAGGAGCGTAGCGACGCGGCGCAGACCATAGGATGACGAAAGCGAGGGGGTGCTGCGCAACGCTAAAGCTTTAATTTGCCGCCCCCAGCGCCTTGTCCAACGCCGCCTTCACATCCGCCGGCCATGTCGCCACATCAGGCCAGGCGTTCGGCTGGCCATTGTCGCCGCGGCGCGCAAAATAGAGCCTGTGCTGGGCCGGGTCGACCGCCATGAAGCCGTCATTGCCGCCGCAATCATGCGGCACGCAGCCGCTGGCGTAGAAGGCGCCCGAAGCGGTCTTTTCGGTGCCGCCGCCGACCAGCAGGCTGGTCGCCATGTCGGCCATGTCCTTGCCGAGCAGCTTTTCCGCTTCCTTGTAGACGGCCTCATTGTGGAAGGCGTCGATGATGTTCTGGTACTTTTCCGGATCGATGTCCTTCCAGTCCGTGCCGGGTTCCGGCATGTAGGTCAGATTGCCCGAAATCGTCAGCCCGTCGGTCGGCGACCATTGCAAAGCCGGTTTCTCATCCCCCGGCAACAGGTAGGGCACGAAATAGATGGCGTTGTCGGACACCGCCGAGGGCGGGGCGCCGCACTGGTCCTGCT
>NZ_RZPL01000344.1:0-5783 GCF_004022805.1 Mesorhizobium sp. M7A.F.Ca.CA.002.04.1.1
GTTTGGCGTCAACGTCACCGCGGTCTTCCATCTGACGCGCGAATTGCTGCGGCTGCTCGATGCCGCCGCCAGCGACGCCGATCCGGCCAGGGTGATCAACCTCGGTTCGGTAATGGGCACGCAGCCGCTGGCCGACGACGCCTATTCCTACACCGCCTCGAAGGCTGCGGTTCATCATCTGACGCGCACACTGGCGCTCGAGTTCGCCGCCCGCCGCATCACCGTCAACGCCTTTGCCCCCGGCCCCTTCCAGAGCCGGATGACGGCATTTGCCACCGCCACAGAGGAACAGGCCAGGCACGTCGGCAGCCATGTTCCGATCGGCCGTATCGGCGCACCGGATGACATCGCCGGCGCAATGCTCTATTTGTGCAGCCGTGCAGGCAGCTATGTCACTGGCGCCATCTTGCCGATCGACGGCGGACAGTCGGTGCAGCATGGGCTGACCTTGTTCAAGGAATGACATTTTCCGGCCACAGAAGCCGGGGGTGAACTGGAGGACATGAGCGTGGAACCGATCAGTCTCGATGTGCTTCTGGCCAGTGTCGGCAAGGAGGTCGGCGTGTCGCCGTGGCGGGTGGTCACGCAACGCATGATCGACCAGTTCGCCGACGCCACGGACGACCATCAGTTCATCCACTGCGATCCGGAGCGGGCGATGCGTGAAACGCCGTTCGGCGGCACCATCGCGCACGGCTTCCTGTCGCTGTCGCTGTTGTCGGCGATGACCTTCGAGACCATGCCGCCGCTGGAAAACGGCAAGATGGGCGTCAACCACGGCTTCGATTCGCTGCGCTTCCTGGCGCCGGTGAAAACCGGCGCGCGCATCCGCACGCGTTTCGTGCTGGCCGACGTCAAGGTCAGGCCGTCGGGCTGGGTGCAGACCGCGCATGACGTGACGATCGAGATCGAGGGTTCGAAGAAGCCGGCACTGACCGCGCGCTGGCTGACGCTGACCTTGATCGAACGCCAGCCCGAGACGGCATGAGTGATCCCGTTCTCGACCAGGCAGCGCTTGCGCCTTACCTCGAGGCGAACATACCGGGCTTTTCCGGGCTTGCGGCAGTCGAGAAGTTCAAATCCGGCCAATCGAACCCGACCTACCTTTTGACGGCGGCAAGCGGCCGTTACGTGCTGCGCGCCAAGCCGCCGGGGCAATTGCTGAAATCGGCGCACCAGGTCGACCGCGAATTCAGGGTGATGAGCGCGCTTGCCGGCACCGCCGTGCCTGTGCCGGCCATGCTGCATCTGTCGGCGGAAGGCTCGCCCATCGGCCGCATGTTCTACGTGATGGATTTCCTCGACGGCCGCATTTTCTGGGATCCGGCTCTGCCGGAGGCTGGCGACAATGATGAACGCGCCGCCATCTACGATGCCATGAACGACACCCTCGCCGCCCTGCACGAGGTCGATGTCGAGACTGTGGGGCTCGGCGATTTCGGCCGGCCGGGCAATTATTTCGAGCGCCAACTGGCGCGCTGGACGAGCCAGTACCGTGCCTCGGAAACCGGCACCGTCGCCGACATGGACCGGCTGATTGCCTGGTTGGAAACGCATATGCCCGTAGATGACGGCCGGATCTCACTGGTCCATGGCGACTACCGGCTGGACAATCTGATCTTCGCGCCGGACCGGCCAACGGTTCTGGCAGTGCTCGACTGGGAACTTTCGACATCAGGCCACCCCTTCGCCGATATCGCCTATCAATGCATGCAATGGCGGCTGCCGCACGCTTCCGGCTTTCGCGGCCTGGGCGGTATCGATCGTTCCGCACTCGGCCTGCCTTCCGAAGAGGACTACGTCGCCGCCTACTGCCGGCGGCGCGGGCTCACCGGTATCGGCAACTGGACGTTCTTCCTCGCCTTTTCCTTCTTCCGGCTGGCTGCCATCTGCCAGGGCGTCTTCAAGCGGGCGCTGGACGGCAACGCCTCCAATCCCGAGAAGGCGAAAACCTATGGCGAGGCGGTGAAACTGCTTTCGTGTCTTGCCGCAGAACTGATCGACAGGGAGGCGTGATGGGCCATTTCGAGAGAGGAACGGTGCTGATCACGGGGCTGCCAAAATTCGAAAAGCGTCGGCACGATCCGAAGCATACCGTTTGGGAACTTCCCGTGCCCTTGTCCGTTTCCGTACAGCGTATATAATTTAGCCAGCCACCAACCCAACCGAAGGCACCAGATCTTGCCGCAGAGCGTCCAGACACGCCGCGAGAAACAAAAAGCAGAACTGCGCTCCGAATTGCTCGAGGCCGCGCATAAGCTTGTCCAGGAAGAGGGCTATGAGGGCCTGACCATCCGCAAGCTGGCCAAGCGGGTCGGCTACGCCCCGATGTCCGTTTATTCCTACTTCGCCGACAAGCAGGACATCCTGTTCGCTCTGGCCGAGGACGCATTCGAGACGCTTGCTCGCCGCATCGAGGAGCATCCGTCCGATGATCCGATCGCAGCCTTGCAGGCGGTGATGACGGAATATGCCGCCTTCGGGCTCGGCAATCCCAACGAATACCGCACCGTATTCATGACCGAAAAGACCAAGCTGCCGGAAGGCAGGAGCTACGACGACATGGAAGAGAGCAACCCGGCGATGAAGGCGCTGATCAGCCGGGTCGAGGCCTGCGTTGCCGCCGGAAAATTGCAGGGCGATCCGCGCGCCATCGCCACCATGCTGTGGGCGGTTGGCCACGGCACGATCTCGCTGCTCATCACCTTTCCATTCTACCCCTTCGGCGACCCGCAGGCCTTCGTGAAGCGGATGTGCGATTTCACGCTCGCCACGCTCAGCACGCAAAACGTCCCGCCATTGACCGAGACACCGGTCAACTGCTGACCTTTCATTTCCATATTTTCTCTCCGCCCCAGCCAGACCCTGGGGGGATTTCTTGGTTAACGAAAAATTTATCGTACGCGTACGGTTTTCCCTTGAATTCCCAATCGACGGCGTATATGTACAGTCTATCGTACATGTACGAGAAAAATTCACCCGTCGGTACGAATTGAATTCGACCCGGAAACCGGAGACTGACAATGAAAAAGACACTCCTCACCCTCGCCGCCGTGCTGGCACTTTCGGGCTCGGCTTTCGCCGCCAACACCACCCATCCGGTCAAGCATGCGCCGGTGGCGGCCTGCGTTGACACCAAGACCAACCTGAAGCTCGATTGCGCTTCGACCGGTTCGGTCGAGAAGAAGGGTGCCACGGAAAACACCGCTGAAGGCAAGGGCCCGCGGCTCGGCATCAGCATCAATCCGTGGATTGTGCCGAGCGCATTCTGATATCAGCAAAGATCACGTCTGGCCGGCACAAGTCGGCCAGCTTCAAGCGACCGAAATCGGCAGCTTCGCCGCTGAACTTTCAAAGGCTGCGTCGATCAGCTTCTGCATGTCGGCGGCGCGCCGGAACGACGGATCGCCATTCCGGCCTGCATCCAGCGCATCGGCAAAGCGTCGCGCATTGCGCTTGACACTGGGCAGATCCAAAGTCCGCCAGCGCTGAAGATCGACATCCCCGCCGAGGCAGGCCGACAGGCTCGATGCCTTGCCGTCGGTCTCGACCTTGATGGCGCCCTGGGTGCCGTGCAGGGCCAGCGACAGATCGTTGGCGTGACCGGTCATGTAGCGGCTCGCCACGATCGTGGCGAGCGCGCCGCAATCGAGCCGCGCCGTCATTGCCACGCTGTCATTGGCGTCCAGCACATAGTCGCCGATGCGCTCGCCCTCGGCCTTCGGAAACGTCACCAGATCGGCATGCAGGCTGACGATATCCTGGCCGGCGCCATAGGTGGCGAAATCCAGGATATGGATGCCGACATCGCCCAGCACGCCGGTCGAACCGTGCCGGCTGGACAAGCGCCACAGCCATTTGTCCTCGACCCGCCAGTCACCCCATGATTTGCTGACCAGCCAGCTTTGCCGGTAGCTCGCCTCGACATGGCGCAATGCGCCGATCTCGCCGGCCTGAACCATGCGCCGCGCCTCGTGGATCGCCGGTGAGTTGCGATAGGTGAGGTTGACCATGTTGATCACCCCGGCAGCCTCGGCCGCTTCGGTCATAGCAAGTGCGTCGGCATGATTCGGCGCCAGCGGCTTTTCGCAAAACACATGTTTTCCTACGCCGAGCAGCGCCAGCGTCGTCGCCCTATGGGCACCATCCGGCGTCGCGTTGATGGCGGCATCGAACTGGCCCCAGGCGATCGCCGCCTCCAGGCTCTCGAAAGAATCGCCGATCTTGCTGGCCGCGGCGAACGCCGCAGCGCGACCGGGCACCTGGTCGACACAGGCGACGATGCTGCAGCCGGGAATCCCGGCAAACTCCTCGACATGATGCCCGGCGATACCGCCGGTGCCGAGCAGAAGAATTCGATGCATTAGCCCCAAGCCCCCAAAATCAACTCACGCCTTGGGCAACTCAGGCCCGATCAGCTCAGGCCGCCCCAATCAGCTCAGGCCCTTGTCGCCATCGGCATGCAGGCGCAGCCCCTTCTGCACGATCTTCTCCTTGGCCGCATCCGTCGGCACGTTCGGCGCATTGGTGATGCCGGACCAGGCCGGCGCCGGATTGTGCGCCCAATGGACGGCGTTGCGCAGCACCTGCTGCACGCCCTCATTGTGATAGATCGGATAGGTTTCGTGGCCGGGCGAGAAGTAGAAGATCCGTCCCGCGCCGCGCTGGTAGGTCAGCCCTGACCGGAACACCTCGCCGCCCTCGTACCAGGAGACGAACACCGTCTCCAGCGGCTCCGGCACCGCGAACGGCTCGCCATACATTTCGGTCTCGCCGATCTCCAGGCACTCGCCAATGCCTTGCGCGATCGGGTGGCCGCGGTTGATCGCCCAGACGCGCTCGCGCTCGCCCGCCTCGCGCCATTTCAGCGAACAGGGCGTGCCCATCAGCCGCTTGAAGATCTTCGAGTAGTGGCCGGAATGGAGCACGATCAGGCCCATCCCTTCCCAGACCCGCTTCTGCACCCGCTCGACGATCTCGTCCTTGACCTCGCCATGCGCCGCGTGGCCCCACCACAAAAGCACGTCGGTGGCCGCCAGGCGCTTTTCGCTCAGGCCGTGCTCGGGCTCCTGCAAGGTGGCGGTGGCCGCCTCGATGCCCTTGTCCTGGTTGAGCGCGGCGGCGATGGTGCCGTGCATCCCCAAGGGATAGAGTTCGCGCACGGCTTCATTGGTCTGCTCGTGGACGTTCTCGCCCCAAACGATCGCTTTTGTCGGCATTTTCATCTCCCAAAGCGCTTTAAATAGCACGCCCAAGGAGATTGAGAAGGTCCGATGCGATCGGGCCCGATGGAATACTAGGTCTTGCGCTTCTTGCGCCCCGGCACGGTCTTGGCCTTGCCCGGTTTCGCCGGTGCGCCGGGGATGGCGGTTCCGGTAATGGATACCGGATCGCTGGCCGGGAACGTGTCTTCGAGGCCTTCCTCGAGTTCCTCTTCGGCGCTCGGGGCTTCATGTCGCTCATGTTCGAGCGAGCGGACGGCCGATGTCTTTTTGACCGGCGACTTCGGCGCGGAATTCGACGGCATCGGCATTTCTCCCTCGGCGTGCGGATGCAGAACGAGCGTGCCCTGCAAAACGTTCCGAGTTCAGACCGCCGCGTCGCGCGATCCCTCGGACAGGAAAGTAAAGACATAGTCCGAGAAGGAACGCCAGCATTCGACCCGGAAGGCATCGGCGGCTGTGCGCAACAGCACGATCTCGGTCTTGCCCAGGATGGTGCGCGACGCCGCGCCCACCGGGAAGGCGTCGAGCGACAGATCCTGCGGGCAGCCCGCATTGATC
>NZ_RZPL01000345.1:0-5782 GCF_004022805.1 Mesorhizobium sp. M7A.F.Ca.CA.002.04.1.1
GATCTGGCGCCCATAAGCGCGATATGGCGCACCAAATGGGAGGTCCGCTCTTCGCCTCTCCCTCGTGAGAGAATGACGACGGCAATTCATGACGGAGTGCGCTTTACGGCGATGTCTTTGGAGATCAGGGCAGCGACCGCCCGAGCCGCTCTTTTCGGGTTGGCAAGCATCTCCATTCTGGCGTTGCTCCCCCTCGTCGTCCGGGATCAGTTGAAGAGTGGGCCAATTGTCTACGGTATCTTATTGGCCGGCTTCGGCATGGGTGCTTTCATCGCGGGTATGGGCAACGGCTTCTTGAGGAAGGTCACGTCTCAAAACAGGCTGGTGGCCTTCGCCTCTGTGGCTTGTGCAGTCTGTTGCCTCTCCCTTGCCCTTACATCGTCGCTTCCTGTGGCGGCCATTTCGCTGGCGCTCGGCGGAGCGGGTTGGCTTATCACCTGGACGGGCATTGACGTGTCGGTGCAGTTGGCAAGCCCAAGGTGGGTTGTAGGCCGCACGCTCTCCATTTACTACGCCTTGAGCGCAGGCGGTATGGCTGCTGGCAGCTGGATCTGGGGTTCTGTCGCGCAAAACTATTCCTTGACCTCAGCATTGGAGGGCGCCGCAGGCGCTCTGTTGCTGGTTGCAGCAGCGGGGATCGTGTTGCCGGTCCGTCCCTGGGAAGAAACCGATCAAGAAAGTTCAGTTTTTCATCCGCCGGACGTGGCTCTCGATCTGAAACCCAGAAGTGGCCCTATCGTGGCCAAGGTCGAGTATTTGATATCGGAGGAAAATATCGAGGCCTTTCTGGGCTCCATGCGCACGCGGCGACACGTCCAGAGCCGTGCCGGTGCACGAAACTGGACGCTCCAGCGAAATCTGCAAACACCGTCACTTTGGACGGAGACATTCCGCACCCCCACCTGGATGGACTTTCTCCGCCTAAATCATCGACTCACCGCAGCAGATAAGGAAGTCGCCCAGCATCTCCTGTCACTGCATGAAGGAGAGGTGCCTCCGCAGACAGTGCTTTCGATTGAACGGACGACCGAGGCAATTCGTACCCGTACCTCGACAATCTTTTCTCGTCCTCCAAGATGACGCCATCAAGCTGCTGTCCAGGGACAGGGTGGATCACCGGTGCTTTGCAGAGCACAGCCTCACACCGAGAGCAGCGTGCTCCGGGTTGTGCGCTTTCGCGCGCACCCAGGCGAGATGATGGTGAACGCGGCGTCAAGTGGAAGTCCCCTGCATACGCTTGCGGAGTCTTCTGCGAGAGCCCATGCCGACGAGCGCCAAACAAGGTCTGATGCCTTTCGGCGTCGTGGCCTCAACTCATCGATTCGCGAGAAAAGCATCGAATGCAGCAGCAACGGCGCGAACAACAAAGCGGTGCTCCGGCCGCACGCGGATGAAGCCGTTTTCGACGTCCAGGATCCCCTCCTCAGCCAGCGTCACCAAACTCTCAACTGAATCGAGAAAACGAGCTGGTTCGATTTCGTGGGCGGCACAGATGGTCGGCACGTCGGCCTCCAAATCGCACATCAGTCGCTCGATGATCGCTGCGCGCACCCGGTCATCGTCGGTCAGACGGTGACCCTTTGATGTCGCCAGACGTCCACTTGCGATGTGCCGGGCGTAAGAATCCCGTGTTACTTCGTTCTGAACATACCCCTCGCGGACTCGGCCAATAGCCGACGCGCCGAAGCCGATCACGTTTTGCAAGTATCGGCCGAGTATCCCAGCGAATTACGCCGTAGGCGCCCGGTCTTCTGGCGCTAGCGCAAGTTCGTCGTCCGGCGGAGCGAAATGATCGAGCCCGATCTCCCGGTAGCCAGCGCCAACCAGTGTCTCGGCGACAGTTGCAGCCTGTTCGGCGCGAAGATCGCCGTCCGGTAGACCTGCCTGCTCGATTAGGCGCTGATTCTTTATCACGGAAGGAATATGCGCGTATCCGAACACCGCAAGCCGGTTGGGGCGCATGGCGACCGCAGCCATCGCGGTCTGGATGCAGGACTGCACAGTCTGTTTCGGTAGACCGAAGATGAGGTCGAAGTTGATATGGCCAACGCCATGCCGGCGGAGATTTTGGACTGCAGCGGCCGTCTGCACCTTACTCTGGATCCGATTGATCGCCTTTGCACATCGGGATCAAAGCTCTGCATCCGATGCTCGCGCGGTTGACACCGTTAGCTGCCAGGGCTTCGGCCATTTCCGGTGTGAACGTTCGGGGATCGATCTCCACGGCGATCGCAGCAGTTTTGCTGAAAGCGAAGTGGCGGCGTAGAAATTCCATCAGCGCCAAGTGCTCGGCTGGCCCGATAAGGTGAGGCGTTCCGCCGCCGAAATGCACATCGCTCACCGGCAGCCCTTGCCGCACTTGCTCCGACACCAAACTGATCTCCTGACGCAGCACCGCTAAATAATTAAGGATCGGGCCGTTGCGACGGATGACCGCGGTAGGGAAGCCGCAATACCAGCACATGGATCGGCAAAACGGAATGTGGAAATAGAGCGACACCGATTCGTCGGCCGGGAGGCCCCCCAGCCATTCCTCATAATCGTCAGCACCAACTGCCGCAGAGAAGTCTGGCACAGTCGGATAGATGGTATACCAAGGCGGCCGGGGGTCCCGGTACTTTGTCAGGATTGAGGTGTGCAAGGAGCTGTCATCCCACGTCGCTCATCCATCATTCTTTCGTTGCGCGCTCGTCCTGGTCTCTGACCTAAGTCAGTGCGTCCCGCTTATGTCGCAGTCTCGTTTGGACAGGATGGGGTCAACCACGCCGGGGAGCGCGCGTGCCATGGTTGCGCCTGAGGTGATGGTGCGGTGCCGCATTCAACGTCTGAGTACGTGACGCCAGTGCAGTGTGCTTGAGGCGTCTGCGGAAGAACTTTGCAATGCGAAATTCATGTCCGACGCAACGGACCTGTCAAGCCTCGTTCAGACGCCATCCAGGTCCAGCCAGCGGCCTTCCCTGCCGGCCGAAAAACCATACCGGCTTTAGCCACCGAGACGCTCTAAAGCTGACGTCGGCTCATTTGATGAAAGGAGGACGCCGCTAGGGGGTGCACAAGGTTCCCCGGCTTGACGTCGCTTCGAGCGAAGAGCGGTGTGGCTTGTCGTCAAGCGCCGGGCAGCGTGCCCCCTACCGATATCCCGAAAAGATCGACCAAGATGGCCATGCCGACGCCACACGCGGTCTGGATGAGGCCGACCATGAAAATGCGATTGGCGCGTTCGTAGATGGGGCGCCGCAAGGAACTCATGTCGAGCAGCATGGACAGCGCTCTCATCTGCAGTGCGATGCCGAGCAGGATCGGCACTACGGCGAACAGATCGTAGAGTTGCCATGGCAAGGGGTTCGCGGCCCAATGAGTGAGGAAGCCGAGGGAAAAGGCAAGCAGGATACCCACGGCAGTGATTGTGCCGTTGCGGAAAATGGTCTCGATCGGTTCTTCCTTCGGATCGTGCTCGTCCAAGCGGCTTCCTTTCGTTGCTCTTTCCGTCGAGACTAAGTTCTCGAGAATACTGTTCATCGCCAATTACTCGAGGCGAGCCGTAGGCAGCCGTTTCAGGGTGCGCTCCCTCTCGCTTCCGGCCGCGCAATGTACCTGCACGGCGAACTTACAGCGGCGAAAAGGTGCTGCGGCCACCATGCGACGCCTCGGACGTGCACGCCCTCTGTTCCTGGCGCAGCCCTTGCGGAGCGTACGCGCAGTGATCCTTCTCGGTAGCGGATGGCGCGGCCTCCGTTGCGGTCAGACGGGAAGCCGTCGCTGTTAAACGAGACTGTCACATATCGAACATGGCGAACCGTGTCGCACATTTCTTTTCGCAGTGACCCTCAAAAAAAGTGATTCCAGCGAGACGAAGGCGCGTCGGCCCGATTTTGGTGTCGGCCGCATCTACGCTTCAGGTTGGCATGTCGCTTGCTGCTCTATTCGGAGAGCTGCAGCGGTCCGACCGGAGTGTTTCACATGTAAACGATAATGAATCTCCTAGCAGAAAACACTATTATAAGTACATGTGGCTTTTACGCTGGCTCACCTCTCGTGTCAAGCGCTTTGGCGTCCACATATTGGAGACAACACGCACAAAATTTAGAGGAAAAGCTTGCTCTTTCGCCTCTATCCTTTTTATTCCTTCATGGAGATCTAGACATGTACATCAAGAGTCCTCTTCTCGGCTTAACTGCTCTGATGACCATTTCCGTCGGTCGAGCAGCTGGCGCCGAGCGGGAACCGGCCGAGTACATCAAGATCTGCGACGTCCTCGGCTCGGGATATTCCTATATTCCCAACACCGAGACCTGCCTGCGCATCGGCGGCTATGTCCGTTACGATATCGGCCTGGGTGACGTCCGATCGTATGACAGCGCAAGAACCTCGGACGTGAGAACTGGCGAGGACCAAGGCACTTGGCGAAACAGCACACGCTTCACGTTCAAAACTTGGACCGGCCAGCAGACCGAGCTCGGCGCGTTGACGACCTATACCGAAACCCAGGTGAATTTTGGCAACAGCGCTAACTCGCATGACAGTCCTCAGAACTATGATTTCAACAGCGGCCTCGCACTGGCTTCTGCCTGGGTCGAGCTGGGAGGCCTGCGAGTTGGCAAGGAGGGGTCGGCCTTCGATACGTTTGCAAGCTACGCTGGCAACGTTCTCGATAGTATGCTCGTTCCGTCGGCCGGCTTCGACACCAACGTGGCTCAGTACCACTTCGACGCCGGCAACGGCATTTCGACTGTGATTTCGCTCGAACAAGGATCGGGCTCAGCCGGTACTATCGACAGCTATATTCCGCACGTTGTCGCCGGCTTGAAATACACGCAAGGCTGGGGCTCGATCATCGGCGTCGCGGCTTATGACAGCAATTACGAAGCTTTTGCCGGCAAGATCCGCGTCGACGTCGCTGTCACAAACCAGCTGTCGCTGTTTGGACTCTTCGGCTACGGTTCCAATGCCAGTCTCAACGAGGACTCAAACGGCGCAATTGCCAATCATGGGCGCGGCTCGTACAAAATCTGGAACGGCCAGTGGGCTTTCTGGGCGGGCGCCACCTACGAGTTTGACGAGAAAACTTCGTTCAACCTTCAGGTCTCGGGTGATCAGCTCAAGGATGCTGGTGTGGCTGCAAACGTCGCCTACATGGTCGTTCCCGGCTTCACGGTCACAGCCGAGGTCGATTACGACCACTACGGCAACTCTGGCCTCGGCCCTGCCGAGCCTACCGCCGTCAAGGGCACGAGCAAGCCGAACAGCGTCGGCGGCATTCTCCGCTTACAAGGCTCATTTTGAAATCTCTCCAGTCGCGAGCATGGCAAAGGCACTTGCCTCGACAACGCACGCATGGAGAGCTTCGTTCGCCATCTTGAAGTCTGCATCGACCGTCCACGGCCCATCGTACCAACTAGAAACTGAAAGTTATGAGCCCTGTGTACTACACCTAGCCCTTGACCTGCCCGATGAACCGGCCAGGGGCCGTCAGTTCAAATTCGGGGCCGTTTAGAGGGCAGTGTGAGGCCGTGTTAGGTAAGCGCCACTGCAATGTCGAGGCCGCGACACGCCTGTCGCTTTGGACGGCTGGAATTGCCCTTCGCGGCGCCATTCATTCTCTCAACATTTACGTGATAATGCACGCTGAGTCCGAGCCGCGTGGCAGCACCCATCCTAGGTGTGAGCTTTCGAGAGGTTGTCCATTCGGACCGGACCGAGGAGACTGGAGTTACCACGCTTCAGCATCCATCGGAGGGTCCGAATGAACATCCACAAGAATGCCCGTCTCACACCGCTGCGT
>NZ_RZPL01000346.1:0-5752 GCF_004022805.1 Mesorhizobium sp. M7A.F.Ca.CA.002.04.1.1
GATTTCAGACCGGCACCGGCCTCGACGACGACGTCGAAGCCCAACGCCGCCAGCCGTTTCACCGTATCGGGCGAAGCCGCGACGCGCGGCTCGTTGGCATCGAGCTCACGAGGGATGAAAACCGTCTGTCCCACCGCATGATCCTTTCGGCCGGAAGCTATTTCCCGCAAGACGCCGGCCGGCCTCGCGGCGGCGCCGTGGACAAGATGTCGGAAAAATCTATCGGAGGATAAAGGCGCCGACAGCCAGAATCAGCACGAACAGAATGGTCGCCGAGAAGAAGCCGCCCGCGAAGAAGCCGAAGGCCATCGCCAGGAGCAGGGCGCCACAAAACAGCGAGCCGTACTTGGCCAGCGCGAGGAAGCCCGCATAGGTGCGGTCATGCTCGGCATAGTCCATCTTCGCGCCCAGTTCGACAGGACCAGTCGGCGAGTGATCAGCCATAGGAATACCCCTTCGAAGACATCTTTCAGGCACATAGCGAAAAGCCGCGCCGAGAGCAATGGCGCTATTGCCGCACAACAACCGACAACTGCCTCAAAGAAAGATTGAAGCCAGCAGTCGACGCCGCGACGGAGTCCGATCGCTGGATTCTGATGCTTGATGCGGAACTCCGAAGGGCGGACGCTTGCGTGGCCTAAGCCGGAGCCTCAGCCGGCTAGATGCGGAAATAGCCCGAGCAACCCGACGACGATCAGATAGAGCGCGACGATGTAGTTCAACAGCCTTGGCATGACCAGGATCAGCACGCCGGCGATCAGCGAGATGAGCGGGGTTAGCGCAAGTGTGGAAATGGTCATGGCGGGTTCCCTCAAAAACCTCAGATCGACCCGGAGCGCTGCTCGTGGCCTCACCCAGAACGCCGAAGTCGCCAAAAGGCTCCTGTCGGCCCTGCAAAATCGTGTGGATCCCTGCCGTATCAGGCGGCTTCGTGATAGTATTTTGCCGTCGGCAGGATGGTCAGCGGCGCGAGTTCCCCGACATGCGGCGTATCGAACAGCATGCGCTGCTCCATTGGCGTCGAGCGGAAGAACGGGAACCGTGAGAAGGACCGCTCGCGGATTGCGTTGACGTCGGCGCGGTAGAGCACGACCTTGTTGAAAACGCCCGGATAGGCGCGCGACTCGCTGATCTTCTCCGAGTAGTAGATACGCTTGTAGAAGCCGGCGTGATCCTCACGAATGGTCGACAGGCAGTAGGGCGCGTTGAAATGGAAGCACGCCATGCCGGCCAGCCGCAGCGTCAGGTAGGGAATCTGCGGGTAGACGCGCGACCATTCGGGATCGGACGCAAACCGGCTGGGACAGATGAAGCTCAGTCCGTCACGAAGCATCGGCATGACGATGTCGCCAAAGGCCTTGGTGGAAGGCGACATCGGCGTCGCCAAGGTGACGTGATGGATACGCAGCGTGCTGACGAGTTCCTGGTCGATATAGACCCCGAAGCGGTACACATTCGGTGCCTCGTCGAGCTCATCGTGAATGGTATGGTTTTCGTTGTCGGGCACCATATCGTTCGAGCGATATGACTTGTAGCGCAGGCGGTAGATGTCCTCGAGATCTTCGCCCTTGTCGCAGCGGCGGTACTCTGTCCGCTCAAGCATCGCCGAAACGTTGCGGGCGAAGCTGGACATGGTGTCGGCGGCGTCCTTGCCGTCCTCGCCCGTCACCGGACGAAGCGAACTCAACTGCACAATCATCAACTCAATCCCCGTACATTGCCGCCGCGATCCGACACTACGACAGGGTCTTGGGATGTAAAAGATGAAAACAGGAAGCAGCCCGTTTACCAGTCGTTAAGGTTAACGATTGCTAAAATAAAACTAAAATTGGTGGTTTTCTTCGTTTTCTGCGTCGCGACGGGGAAAGAGCGTGTCTCGAACATGACGGGAAGCGGCTGAAATTCTGGCATGGCCCGCGATGTGCAAAGAAACCTCGAATGCAGTGAATGCCTAAAGCCTGGGCGCCTGTTCAATCCTGATGGAAACAGGGATGGGCTCTCAGTGCCTGGGCACCATGCGCCAGGCGCCGCAAATCAGCGGCGTACCGCCTTTTTGGCGGTCCTGATATCCTTGGCGAAGGGCCATACCGTGTTCGACATCGTCTCGATGCCGGAAGCGCTGAGCGCCGAACCGAACAGGAACCCCTGGACAAGATCAGGCTTGACCTGCAGCGCCAGGATCTTGAGCTGCTCGAAGGTCTCGACCCCTTCGACGGTCACCGAAAGCCCCAGCGGCCGCGACAGGTTGACGATACCCTTGAGCAGCTCGAGCGAACGGGGATTCTGGGTGACGTCCATCAGGAAAGAGCGGTCGATCTTGATCTTGTCGAGCGGCAGCTTGTGCAGGTAGCTCAGGCTCGAATAGCCGGTGCCGAAATCGTCGAGCGCGATGCGCACGCCAAGCTGCTTCAGCTCCTCAATATACTGGCGCGTCAGCGACTTGTCGTCGAGCAGCGCCGTTTCGGTGACCTCGATCTCGAGCCTACTGGCGGCGAGGCCGGTGCCGGCCAACGCATCGCGAACCTTCTGGATGACATCGCGGCTGCGGAAATCCTTGGCCGAGAGATTGACCGAAACGCTGGTCTGGTCGGGCCATTTGGCGCATTCGGCGCAGGCTGCCTGCAGCACGAAGGTGCTGATCTCGGAAATGATGCCCATTTCCTCGGCAAGCGGAATGAAGATGCTGGGCGAGATTGGCCCGAGATCTGGATGATCCCACCGGCACAGCGCCTCGCAACTGGCGATACGCATGGTGCTCATCGCCACGATCGGCTGATAGACCACCCGCAGGCTCTTGCCCTCTACCGCGGTGCGCAGATCCGCCTTCATCAGCTGACGGTTGCGGAAGGCGGCATCCATCGAAGCTTCGAACAATCGCCAGCTGTTCTTGCCGAGTTCCTTGGCCTTGTAGAGCGCCAGGTCCGCCTTCACGATCATGGCGTCGACATCGGTATCCTTGACCCGTGACAGCACCGCGCCGCCGCTGGCCTGAATGCGCAGCCCGTGACCGGCGACGTCGACTTCCCCTTGCAGGCCGGCGAATATCTCGTCGAGCTGGCTGGTCAGATGGCTCTCATCCTCGACGCGGTCGAAGAAGATCATGAACTCGTCGCCACCGAAACGGCTGACCGTGATATCTTGCTTGGCAATGGCGCCAAGCCGCTCGGCAACGGCATAGATCAAGCCGTCGCCGATCGGATGGCCAAGCGTGTCGTTGACGCTCTTGAAATCGTCGAGATCGAGCACCGCAAGGCCGCAGAGACGGTCGCGATCGCCGGACGCCATGGCCTCGCCCACCAATTCATGGAAATAGGCCCGGTTGGGCAGGCCGGTGAGATTGTCGTAGCGTGCCATGAAGCGGATCTTGTCTTCCGCCTCGACACGGGCGGTGACGTCCTCGAAGGTGATGACGCCCAGTTCCTGGCTGCCCTCGCGAGCCGAGAACTCGTAATGCTGGCCGTTGGCGAGGGAAACCAGCACCTTGCGGTCGCGACCCTCACGCAGGGCACGCGTCAGCTGCGCCTCGATGTAGCGGCAATCCTTGGGCGCCAGCATGCCGCCGGCGACACCGCGCATCAACAGACCGTGGATCGACCGTCCGAGCAGCGCGTCGGGCGACTTGAGCGACATCAGATGCGCGGCCTCGGCATTGGCCACCGCGACGCGGCCGTCCGGACCGAGCATGACAAGGCCGTGCGACATGGTGTTGAGCGCCCGGTTGAAGCGCTGGGCAATGCGGTTGGCCTTCTTCTCTTCCGAGACGGCCGCAAAAAGCACATCGCGTACGGTGTTGGCGAATTTCCGGATGGCGAACAGGAACGGCGCCGACAGCAGCCCGAGGAGGACATGGTAGATGTCGCCGCGCAGCAGGAAGCCAAGCGAGATCGGCCAGGTCAAGGCAATGGTCAGGATGGTGACCATGCGCGGCGAGCCGTAGTTGCGGCCGGCGATGGAGGTCGCCGTCGCGAGCGTCAGGCAAACGGAGGCGATTTCGGCGAAACCATCGCGCGCGAAATAGATGCCGAGCAGGCAGAAAGCGCCAAGCGTCAAGCCATGCAGGGAGCCATAGAGAATGTAGTCATTCTCACGCTTGTGCGCCTCTTCCCAGGTCGTCGGCGACGGCATGCTGTTGTATTTTCGAAAGTTTCTCATGCGGAACACACCGATGAGAACCATCGAGATCGCGACCAGCAAATACCGCGGATCGCCGCCCTTCCACCAGACCAGGCCGATCAGGAAAGTCTGCGCGAGAATGCCGATCGAAAGCGTCAGCCCGTCGCGAAACAGGGTTTCCACGAACGGAATATAGACGTCGACCGGGATCTCGTTCTTTTTTCGCAGATTCAACGCCTGAATCCCAACCCTGGGGAGCCAAGCAGTGCCACATCCGCCTTAAGAAAGATTTAGAGAGACCCTCGCGCTCCTGCCGTCAAGCCGGGTGACGCAGCGGAAAGCAAGGAAACTGTCGTTCAGGTAAACAAGGCGTATCGGTCATTCGGCGGCCTGAAGTTCGGGCCGCGCCGGCGTACTCGACAGGCGTTCGAGCAGCCTTTGGCGCTCGCCGGCGGCCTTTTGCGCGCTGGCTTGGCGGACGTGGCCATAGCCGCGGATGAGGGCAGGCACCGAGGCCAGCGCAACCGCCGCATCGACCCTGGCTGGGGCCAACGATCCGGCGATGAGCTCCAGATCCGCCTCGTACCGCGCCAGCAGCTGCCGCTCCATGCGCCGTTCGGCGGTGTAGCCGAACAGGTCGAAGGCAGTGCCGCGCAGGCCCTTCATCGCCGCCAGCACGCGAAAACCCTTCATCATCCACGGGCCGAAGCTCGATTTCCGCGGGCTTCCGTCATTGCCGCGACGGCCCATGATCGGCGGAGCGAGGTGGAATTCGAGCCTTTCGTAGCTCTGGAACTGCTTGCCCAGTTCGGCGGCGAAAGAGCCGTCCGTGTAAAGACGCGCCACCTCGTATTCGTCCTTGATCGCCATCAGCTTGAACAGGTTCCTGGCGGCAGCCTGCGACACCGCGGTCGAACCAGGCACGGCCTTCGCTTCGGCGGCGCGCAACGCGGCCAGTTTTCCGGCATAACGCCTGCCATAGGCGGCGTTCTGATAGGCGGTCAGGAAGGCGACGCGGCGGGCAATGATGTCGTCCAGCGTCTCGGCGGTGTCCGTGGCCTGGCCTGCCTTTCCAGCCGCGGTCGGACCCGGCTGGGCAACCAGCCCGCGCACGAAATCCGGCTGATGGGCAGCGCGACGGCCCCAGCGGAAGGCGGCGATGTTCATCGCCACGGCTTCGCCATTGAGCTCGATCGCCTTCTCGACCGCCTCGGCGGACAGCGGCAGGCCGCTGTGCTGGAAGGCAAAGCCAAGCATGAACATGTTGGCGCCGAGCGAATTGCCGAAAAGTGCCGTGGCAGTGCGGGTGGCATCGAAGAAATGTGCCTTGTCGTCGCCCGCAGCCGCGCGGATCGCCTTTTTCAGCCGCTCTATCGGCAACGAAAAATCGGCCGAGCGGGCGAATTCGCCGGGCATGATCTCGGCGGTGTTGGCGACGAAGATGGTGTGGCCCTCGCGCACCGCGGTCAGCACCTTCTTGGCGCCCGACACGACGAGATCGCAGCCAAGCACGAGATCGGCCTTCCCCGCCGAAACGCGGATTGCATGGATGTCGTCCGGGGTACGAGCGATGCGGACATGGGTGAACACCGAGCCGCCCTTCTGGGCGAGGCCGGCCATGTCGATCATGCCGCAGCCC
>NZ_RZPL01000347.1:0-5745 GCF_004022805.1 Mesorhizobium sp. M7A.F.Ca.CA.002.04.1.1
TCATCCGCACGTCCTGGCATCGCACGCTGCTGTCGATCTTCGACCGCTATGATCTGATTGCGCTGCCGACAGCGCAGGTCTTCCCCTTCGACATCGATACGCATTGGCCGCGTGAGGTCGCCGGACGCACAATGGACAGCTATCACCGCTGGATGCAGGTTTCCGCCTTCGCGACCTTGGGCGGCTGCCCGGCGGCCAATGTGCCGGTCGGCTTCGACGATAGAGGGCGGCCGATGGGCATGCAGCTGATCGGCCGGCCACGCGGCGACCTTGCCGTGCTCAAGGCGGCGGCCGCCTATGAGGCAACACTGCCCTGGCCGGCCGGCGCCTGAATCGCACGCGTTGGCGGCCGCGGCGCTTCGCGCACCGGCTTGCATCGCTATCGCCGCCATGCATTGATTATCCTCAGCCGCGCCGCCTCGGCGGTATTCCTGGGGAAAAAGCATGTCGCTCGAACTCTACGCCGCCTATGTCCTCGCTTGCATCGTCATTATCCTGGTGCCCGGTCCGACGGTCACGCTGATCATTGCCAACAGCATCCGCCATGGCTCGCGCGCCGGCCTCGCCAACGTCGCCGGCACGCAGGCCGGGCTTGCCGTGATGATCGCCATCGTCGGCATCGGCCTCAACACGCTGATCGCAGGCATGGGCCACTGGTTCGAGTGGGTACGACTGATCGGCGCGGCCTATCTGATCTGGATGGGTGTGCAGATGTTCCGCTCCAAGGGCACGTTGAATGCCGATGGAACAGCGAGAAAGCCGCGCGGCGGCTTCTTCCTGCAGGGCCTGCTGGTGGCGCTGAGCAACCCCAAGACGCTGATTTTCTTCGGCGCCTTCTTTCCGCAGTTCATTTCGCCGCAAGGCAACTACTCGCTGCAGATCGCCGTCATGGGTCTGACCGCCATGATCTTCGCCGCCTTCTCGGATTCGACTTACGCGCTGGCCGCCGGCCGCGCCGGGCGCCTGCTGTCGGCCGGCCGCATCAAACTCCTGTCGAGGATCAGCGGCAGCTTCATGGTCGGCGGCGGCCTGTGGCTGGCGTTTTCGCGGTCGAAGTAAAGGCGGCCGAGCCGGCGCCGCAAGGAGTTGCAGCACCCTGGAATGGCAACAGATTGAAAGTGTGCTGTCCCACCACCACATGAATCTGGCTTGAGGGATTCATGTCTGTCTTTTGGACTTGGGATGGTTTGAAGAGGAACGCGCCTGGCGTGATCCTCTTTATTGGTGCGTTTGCGGTTATGATCATGTTGGCGGCAAACAAATGGATCAACGACGCCAGCCCGATCCGATCGGTCGACACAGTCGAGGCAAACGTCGAAAGTGTCCGGTTGGACCATGGCCGCGGCATATATCTGGTTTCTATCGAGAACGGTTCGTCTGTCCTTATCGATGACGATCACCCGCATCTGATCGGCTCGCGCACAAACATCGAACGCGTCACGCGCGACAATGGCTTCGTCTTCTACCGATTCGTGAATTGAATCATGGCAACAGTATCTTCTCTCAGAAACCGCCTGCTTCTGTTTCAGGCAGAATACCGAGACGCAGTCATTGGTGTCGTATTCTTCTGCGCACTGCCCCTGGCGGCGCTGATCCCGATTGCGATGAACCAGGACAATCCGGTTGTGGCAACTCAGAGTGTGATGGGCACTATCGAGTATGTGAGGTTAATGCCCATCAATCCGAAGATGGCTGCCGGGCGCGGGCTGTATTACACATACGATGTCCGCCTTGATGGCAACAGCGCGGTGACATCCATCGATGATGAAGTGGGGATGCCGCACCTTGTCGGTTCGGTCATCCCCATCGAGCGGCAACATCATAAGCGCGGCGGAGACACCTATCGGTTTCTCAATGAGTGAAGACGCGTGCTCACAAGTTCAGTTCTGTTCTGACGGTCAGTTAAGCCGCCCCAGCCTCTCCACCAGCAAGGCGAAAAACGCATCATGGTCGATGTCGCGCATCACCATGGCGTTCTTCGGCCGTTTGGTGACGCCCCACCAGTCGATCACGGTCATGCCCATGGTCAGTTCCGAGGCGGTTTCCACGCTGACGTTGCAGTTGCGGCCCTTGAACAGGTCCGGCTTCAACAGATAGGCGATGACGCAAGGATCGTGCAGCGGGCCACCGTCGGTGCCGTATTTCTCTTCATCGAAGCGCTCGAAGAACTCCAACATCTCCGCGGTGGCGGTGCCGACCCTGGTGCCCAGCGCGCGGAAGGCCTGCGTGCGCTTGGCGGTGGTCAGCGCCTTGTGGGTGACGTCGAGAGGCATCATGACGATCGGAATGCCGGATTTGAGCACGACATCTGCGGCCTGCGGGTCGACATAGATGTTGAATTCGGCGGTCGGTGTGACATTGCCGCCTTCGAAGAAGCCGCCGCCCATCAGCACGATTTCCTTGATGCGCGGTGCGATGCGCGGCTCGCGGATCAGCGCCAGCGCAATGTTGGTGAGCGGGCCGAGCGCGCAAAGCGTGATCGTGCCGCTTTCTTCGCTCATCAGCGTCTCGACGATGAAATCGACCGCGTACTGGTCCTGCAGCTTCATCGTCGGTTCGGGCAATTGCGGACCGTTGAGGCCGGTCTTGCCATGCACTTCCTCGGCGGTGACCAGTTCGCGCGTCAGGGGCCGGATGGCACCGGCATAGACCTTGATGTCCGGGCGGCCGGCCAGCTCGCAGATCTTGCGGGCATTCTTTTCGGTAAGCTTCAGCGGCACGTTGCCGGCAACGGCTGATATGCCGACGATCTCCAGTTCGGAGCTGCCGAGCGCCAGCAATATGGCGACGGCATCATCCTGGCCGGGATCCGTGTCGATGATGATCTTGCGTGACTGGGGCATTTCAATTCCTTGTTTGGCGAGGTCGTGGACTTGCATCGATCCGATCGGAACATCCAAATGACGCCGAAGCGGCCGCGAGCTGCCAGGCCGAACCGCTCGACCGGGGAAGACAATCCCGACCCGCGCGCTTTTCCTTGCATCTGCTCGCCGTTTCAAGCGCCATGTCTGTCATTCCTGTGAGTCCACGGCCTGGTCTTTTTGGGCGGGTCTGTTGACGGCTTGAACTTGGTCGCGGGGCGGACCATATCAAGGCCATCGGGAAAAATGCCATCTGGGTTTTTCCACTTTATGTCGCTCTTGAGAGGACAGTGTAACATGAGCCGAATGACGCCCTTTTCCAGCCCGCTTCTGCTTGGTTTCGACGCCATGGAAAAGACCCTGGAACGCCTGGCGAAGTCCGGTGACAGCTACCCTCCCTACAACATCGAACGCCTCAGCGGCGCCGACGGCAAAACCGAAAGGTTGCGCATCACATTGGCGGTCGCCGGTTTCGCCGAAAGCGATCTCGATGTCACCACGGAGGAAAACCAGTTGGTCGTGCGCGGCCGTCAGACCGACGACACCGAGCGCGAATTTCTTCATCGCGGCATCGCCGCGCGCCAGTTCCAGCGCTGTTTCGTGCTGGCCGACGGCATGCGGGTGATCGCAGCGGAGTTGAAGAACGGCCTTTTGGCGATCGACCTCGATCGGCCGGAGTCCGAACGGCTGGTACGGAAAATAAACATATCGGTGAAAGACTGATCTTTACCGATGGCTCTCATGCGGGATGGCCTTGAGCGGCGTCCTCGCGCCAAGGAGGCTTTGAAATGACCAGAACTGAAACTATCACCATGACCAATGGCGAATTCGCTCATCTCGGCGAGGGCTCGGTCGCTTATCTCAGAAAGGTCTCGAGCGACGAATTGCTCGGCCGTTTCCCCAATCTCGGCGAAATCGCTCCCGGCATGGAACTGTGGGCGCTGTTTGCAGCCAATGGCCAGCCGATCCTGCTTTCCGACGCGCGTGACCGCGCACTGGCCGGTGCCATGGAAAACGACCTGACCACGGTCGCCATCCACTAAGACCCAGCGCGCCGCCCTGTTAGGCGCGACCAGCAGGCTCAAACGCATAGGGCCGCCCGTGGCGGCCCTTGAAGTTCGTCTCACCAGAAAAATCAGGCCGCGTGCGAGGCCTGGGTGTCCGATAAAAGCGCGTGGATAGCCGCGGCGTCGCGCGTACCCCTGATCTTGGCCACCGTGTCGGCGTCACGCAGCACTCGCGCGATGCGCGACAGTGCCTTGAGGTGATCGGCACCCGCCCCTTCCGGCGCCAGCAGCAGAAACACCAGATCGACGGGCTGATCGTCCAGCGATTCGAAATCGACAGGCGTCTCCAGCCGGGCGAAAACACCTGCGATGCGCTTCACGCCGGCCAGCTTGCCGTGCGGGATGGCGATGCCGTTGCCGACGCCGGTCGAACCCAGCCGCTCACGCTGCAGGATGGTGTCGAACACCTCCCGCTCCGGAATGCCGGAAATCGCCGCCGCCCGTTCGGACAGCAATTGCAGCAGCTGCTTCTTGGAGTTCGCCTTCAACGCCGGCAATATCGCCGGAACGTTGATAAGATCGCTCAGATCCATGCTTGAAAATCCCTTGTTCGCCTGCCGTCACCAGTCCTCACCCCTCGTGCGGCCGGCTCTTATCCCAGTGCGACCTCGTCGTCACCGTGCGACCCTTGTCGTCACCGTGCGACCGTTGTCGTCACGCTTGTGCGACCTTGGTCGTCGACGGGTCGATCCAACCGATATTTCCATCGGGTCGGCGATAGACGATGTTGAGATGGTCGGTTCCCGCGTTGCGGAAGACGAAGACCGGGCTGTCCTTGGTGTCGAGCTCGATGACCGCCGACGCCACCGACATGGTCTTCAGCGTCATGGTTGATTCGGCGACGATGGCCGGCGCGAAATTCTCCGGAATGTCCTCGTCGTCATCGGCAAGCGGCGCCATCACCGTGTAGGCTATGTCGGTCGGTTGGCCGTTGGCGGCGCCCGAATTGTGCGATTTCAGCCGGCGCTTGTAGCGCCTCAGGCGGGTTTCCAGACGGTCCGCCGCCGCCTCGAAGGCAAGCGTCGGATCCTGGGCATCGCCGGTGGCCTGCAGCGAAGCGCCGGAATCCAGCCGGATCATGCAATCCGCCGAATAGCGCGAACCCGATTTGATGACCGTGACATGTCCGGCAAAGCCGCGATCGAAATATTTGCCGATCGCTTCGCCGACACGATCGTTGATGCGTGTCCGAAACGCATCGCCGATGTCCATGTGTTTTCCCGATATGCGCAGATTCATCTGAAAACTGACCTTCCTTGCTCAGGCTTCAAACTGGCCCGAGTTTATACTCGTGATCCGTGCGCACAAGCTTTGCGGCGTCACTTGCGCCGATTTTAAATCCAGACTTTCCGGTTGATCACAAGCCGCCCTTTGACCGTCCCGAGGCCAACGTCGTGACGGACCATCCGCATGCGGGCATCTAGCCCGTCTCATGCGGGCGGGCTTCTAGCCAGTTCACCGCGGCTTGTCAATGAAGTGCTGGCTTGTGGAAAATCGACCCGCCTCAGCGCCCGGCGCTGGCCATCGCACGTTTCTCGCGCCGGCGCTGCACCGAGGAGGGGATATTCATGCCTTCCCGGTACTTGGCGACCGTACGCCTTGCAATGTCGACGCCACTTTCGCGCAACATGTCGACGATTGCATCGTCGGAAAGCACGTCGACGGGCTTCTCCTCGTCGATCAACTGCTTGATGCGGTCACGCACGGCTTCCGAGGAGTGCGCATCGCCGCCGCCCGATGCGGCGATCGAGGCGGTGAAGAAGTAGCGAAGCTCGAACACGCCGCGCGGCGTCAGCATGTATTTATTGGCTGTGACC
>NZ_RZPL01000348.1:0-5738 GCF_004022805.1 Mesorhizobium sp. M7A.F.Ca.CA.002.04.1.1
GTCCAGGTGAAGATCGGCATTCTCATCATGGTCATGCCAGGCGCGCGCATCTTGACGATGGTGCAGACCAGGTTCACGCCCGACAGCAGCGTGCCGACGCCCGCCACTTGCAGCGCCCAGATATAATAATCGACACCGACATCGGGACTGTAGCCGATACCCGACAGCGGCGGGTAGGCGAGACAGCCGGTGCGCGCGAATTCGCCGACGAACAGCGACATCATGACGATGACCGCGCCGCCGACCGTCATCCAGAAGCTGAAATTGTTGAGGAACGGAAACGACACGTCGCGCGCGCCGATCTGCAGCGGGACGACGAAATTCATCAGGCCCGTCACCAGCGGCATCGCCACGAAGAAGATCATGATGACGCCGTGCGCGGTGAAGATCTGGTCATAATGATGCGAATTGAGATAGCCTTCCGAACCGCCGAAGGCCATCGCCTGCTGGAGTCGCATCATGATGGCGTCGCTGAAGCCGCGCAGCAGCATGACGATGCCGAGCACCATGTACATCACACCGATGCGCTTGTGGTCGACGCTGGTGAACCATTCGCGCCACAGATAGCCCCAGAGCTTGAAATAGGTCAGCGCGCCGACGAGGGCGATGCCGCCCAGCGCGACGACAATGAAGGTCGCGACCACGATGGGCTCGTGCAGCGGCAGCGACTCGAACGTAAGCCGGCCGAAGATCGCCTTGAGAAGAGCAGGATTGTCGAACATGTCTTGCGTGGCGCCTCAGGAGTTGAAGGGCGACCGAAGCGTGCCGGTTGCGGAAGGTGACGGCAGTCGGATCGACAGGGGCAGTGGCCGTTGCAGACCAGCGCCGACTATCGGCGTCGAGGTCATCGGCGTGGCGGATTGATCAGCCTTCGAAGCGGCCAGTGCTTCTTCGGTCGTGCATATGCTGGCGACATAGGATGGGGCGGGGCCGAATATCGTGCCGCGCCGGGCGAACTTGTCATACAGCAGCGGAAGGGTGTTGCGGATGCCGGCCATTCCCAGACCGCCCTTGGCATCGATCTGCGACATCTCGCTCATGCACATCTTGCCGGGCTCGACGCACATGTTGAGGATCGCCTTGTAGAGATCGCTATCCACCGCCGCATAGTGGCGCACGGGTTGGTTCTCACTGGGCTGTTCGAGCTCAAGATAGCCGTTTCGGTCGAGCTTGCCGCCGCTGTCCTTTGCCTTCGCGATCCATGCCTGGAAACCGGCATCCTCGAGGCCGTGGAACGCGAAGCGCATTCCCGAGAAGCCGGCGCCGCTGTAATTGGCAGAGAACCCTTCATAGTCGCCGGACTTGTTGATGACAGCGTGCAGCCTGGTTTCCATACCCGGCATCGCATAGATCTGGCCGGCCAGTGCTGGAATGTAGAAGGAGTTCATCACCGATGCGGAGGTAATGCGAAAGCTGATCGGCCGGTCGACCGGCGCAGCCAGTTCGTTGACCACGGCGACGCCGTATTCCGGATAGATGAACAGCCATTTCCAGTCGAGCGCGACGACTTCGACCTCAAGCGGGCGCACGTCCGGCGGCAGCGGCTTGCCGGCCGCTACACGTCCGATCGGACGATAGGGGTCGAGCAGATGGGTGCCCATCCAGGTCACCGCGCCCAGGCAGATGATGATCAGAAGCGGCACAGCCCAAATGACGAGTTCGAGATGGGTCGAGTGGTCCCAATCCGGCTCGTAGCGCGCCTCGCGGTTGGACTGGCGGTATCGCCAGGCAAAGAATATGGTGAGAGCCATCACCGGTATGATGACGATCAGCATCAGTGCCGTGGACACCATCAGCAGGTCGCGCTGCTGCTCGGCGACGTCGCCGGCAGGGTTCAGGACGACCATGCTGCAGGAGCCGAGCGATGCCAGCAGGGGCAGCAGGAAAAGGGTACGAAGACGGCTCAATGTATGACCTGTCGGTTGTTCCCCCCAGTGCTAACCGTACCGCGGCGATGAAGGCATTGGACAATTTGTCCAATGCCGCAATGACGCGGCAGGCGTCATCAAAGCATCTGGCCCGCGCACATGGCAAGCGATCGTATGAGACCGCGGCGGGGCGACGGAGAATGCTGTGAGCCCAACTTCGAAGATCGAAGCCGACGCAAGACGGATCAATGCGCGGCATCATGAGGTGAAGCCCGGCGAAATCGCCGTTGGCGTCATCATCGGCAGGACGTCGGAATTCTTCGACTTCTTCGTCTACGCGATCGCTTCCGTCATCGTTTTCCCCAAGCTCGTATTTCCATATGCCGACCCGTTGACCGGCACGCTCTACTCCTTCGCCATCTTCGCGCTTGCCTTCATCGCGCGGCCGATCGGGACGGCGATCTTCACCGCGCTCGACCGCGCCTACGGACGCAGCGCCAAGCTCACCATCGCGCTGTTCCTGCTGGGGACCTCGACCGTGTCGATCGCCTTCGTGCCCGGTTACGACCAGATCGGCCCGGCTTCGGCCTGGCTGCTGGCCATGTTCCGGATCGGTCAGGGACTGGCGCTGGGCGGGACATGGGACGGACTTGCCTCGCTGCTGGCGTTGAATGCCCCCGAAAAGCGTCGCGGCTGGTATGCGATGATCCCGCAGCTGGGCGCGCCACTCGGGCTCATCGTCGCCAGTGCCCTGTTTGCATATTTCGTCGGCAACCTGTCGGCTGAAGACTTCTTCAGCTGGGGTTGGCGCTACCCGTTCTTCGTCGCCTTCGCCATCAACGTCGTCGCCCTGTTCGCGCGGCTGCGCATCGTGGTGACGCCGGAATACACCAAACTGTTCGAAGGCCAGGAACTGGAGCCGACTTCCGTCCGCGAGACGTTGCGCGCCGAAGGGCGCACTGTCGTGCTCGGCGCTTTCGCGCCGCTGGCGAGCTTCGCCCTGTTCCACATGGTGACGGTGTTTCCTCTGTCCTGGATCTTCCTGTTCACGCGCGAGGGACCGGCACGGTTCCTGGTCATCGAGACGATCGGAGCCTTCTTCGGCCTGGCGGCAATCGCGATCTCGGGCGTCGTTGCCGACCGGGTCGGGCGCTGGCCCTTGCTTGGAGGCTCGGCGGTGGCCATTGCCGTGTTCAGCGGTTTCGCGCCACAGCTGCTCGATGGCGGCTTCGTCGGAGAGTCCGTCTTCATGGTGTTGGGCTTCGTCCTGCTCGGCCTGTCGTTCGGCCAGTCTTCGGGAGCACTCGCCTCGAATTTTTCAAAGAACTACCGCTATACAGGTGCTGCGCTGACCTCGGATCTCGCCTGGCTGTTCGGCGCCGGCTTCGCCCCCATTGTCGCCCTGTTCCTGTCCGCCCATTTCGGGCTGATCTCGTCAGGCGCCTATCTGCTGTCGGGAGCGCTATGCACGCTGCTGGCGCTGCGGCTCAACCAGCGCCTGGATCGGACTCCCGCTTGAGTGACCTGCTTGGCCAGGGCTGGGGACCTCCCGGCCCAATGACGCTGCACGACAAGACCAACAAGCAGAATTTTCTGCTTCTGATCCAACTGCGCTGGATCGCGGTCGGCGGTCAGATCGTGACGATCCTGTTCGTCCGCTACGCGCTTGGCATCGGGCTGCCGCTGGTGCCGATGGCAGTGGTGATCCTGCTGCTGATCGCTCTCAACGTCGCCAGCCTGCGCCGGCACAGCAGCCAGGACGCGATCACCAACACCGAGCTGTTTCTTGGACTGCTGCTCGACGTCACCGCGTTGACGGTCCAGCTTTACCTGAGCGGCGGCGCGTCCAATCCCTTCATTTCGCTTTACCTGCTCCAGGTCATCCTGGGCGCGGTACTGCTGGAGACATGGTCGGTCTGGGCGCTTGTCCTCATTGCAAGCACGTGCTTCATCGCGCTGACCACCTTCTACCGTGAGATCAGCCTGCCCGCCGCACACGGTGCCGGGCTGTTCAGCCTGCACATTCAGGGCATGTTCATCTGTTTCGTCCTGGCGGCAACGCTTCTGGTGCTGTTCATCACCAGGGTCCAGAACAACATTCGCACCCGCGACGCTCATCTTGCGGATTTGCGCCAGCAATCGGCGGAGGAGGCTCACATCGTCAGGATGGGCCTGCTCGCCTCTGGCGCCGCGCATGAGCTCGGCACGCCGCTGGCTACGCTTTCCGTCATCCTCAACGACTGGCAGCGCATGCCGGTTCTCGAGGCCGATCCGGATCTGGCGCAGGAAATCCGGGAGATGCAGGGCCAGTTGGACCGTTGCAAGAAGATCGTTTCGGGAATCCTGATGTCGTCGGGCGAATTGCGCGGCGAAGGCACGGTTCGCACCTCCGTCGATGCCTTTCTGGCGGAGCTGGTGGCCGAATGGAAGTCGACACGGCTGCCGCAAGGTTTCGAATACACCAGGCGTTTCGGCGCCAACCAGGAGATCGTCTCCGATCCCGCGCTCAAACAGGTGATGTTCAATGTACTGGACAACGCACTTGAAGCGTCGCCTCTATGGGTCGGTTTGATCGTCAGCCGCCACGCGGACGATCTCATCATCGAAGTTGTCGACGCGGGACCGGGATTTGAAGAAGCCATGCTTGCTGAATTCGGCAAGCCCTACACGTCGACCAAGAACCGGCCAGGTAGCGGGCTCGGCCTGTTTCTGGTCGTCAATGTCATCCGCAAGCTGGGGGGTAGCGTCACTGTAAGAAACAGAACCGAGGGGGGAGCTTCGGTTACGTTGCATCTGCCGCTGGCTGCTCTGTCTCCGCGAGGGCACAATGCCGACTGAACGCACGCTGCTGATCGTCGAGGACGACATCGCCTTTGCCAACGCACTGCGCCGGTCTTTCGAACGGCGTGATTACGAAACGCATAGCTGCCGGAGCGTCGACGGCGTGCAGGCGCTGATCGGCACCGTTGCCTTCCAATATGCCGTCGTCGATCTCAAGCTTGCCAGCGGCTCGGGCCTTGAGTGCGTCAGGGCGCTGCACGAACACGATCCTGAAATGCGGATCGTCGTGTTGACCGGCTTTGCCAGCATCGCCACCGCTGTCGAGGCGATCAAGCTCGGCGCCTGCCAGTATCTCGCCAAGCCCGCCAATACAGACGACATAGAAGCGGCTTTCGGCCAGGTCGAGGGCAATGCTTCGGTGCCGCTCGCCGAGCGGCCAACCTCGATAAAGAACCTCGAATGGGAGCGCATCCACGAGACGCTGGTGGAGGCCGACTTCAACATTTCCGAGACGGCACGACGGCTGGGCATGCACCGCCGGACGCTGGCGCGGAAGCTGGAGAAGAGGCGTGTGAAGTAGGCACGATCCACCGGGCATGGCACATCGTGGCGATGCCGATGATAAGATTGATGCCGGCATCAATCGTTGCATTCGAACGATGTCCTCCAAAGGAAAAAATTGGCAGGGCAGGGATTAAAATCCCCACATGTTCCGTAAACAGGACATGAAACCGCCGATGCCACGCTTTGACATCATAGGACAGCTCGGTTCGCTGCGCCGCTATGCGCGCTCGCTGACGCGCGACAGCACCGACGCCGAGGACCTTGTCCATGACGCGCTGGTGCGCGCTTATGAGCGGCGCAGCACCTTCCGCTCCGGCGGAAACCTGCGCGCGTGGCTGCTGTCGATCGTCCACAACACCTTCATCGACAGGATGCGGGCCCGCAAGTCCGAGGCGTCGCGCGTCGAACAGGCTGGATACCTGGCCGACGGCAGCACGCCGGCACCACAGGAACATTCGGTGCGCCTGGCGCAGGTGCGCCAGGCTTTTTTCAGCCTGCCGGAAGAACAGCGTTCAGCGCTGCACC
>NZ_RZPL01000349.1:0-5725 GCF_004022805.1 Mesorhizobium sp. M7A.F.Ca.CA.002.04.1.1
CACGATCCGCTGCGCGGATCGACATCCCCTCAAGGGGGGCAAGCAACAGCGAGGAGCAAGATATGGTCGGCGCATCGAAGTCGGAAACGGGAGGCGGCCCGATCCGCTACGGCATGGTCGGCGGCGGGCAAGGCGCCTTCATCGGCGCGGTGCATCGGATCGCGGCGCGGCTGGACAACGAGTTCGTGCTGGTTGCCGGCGCTTTGTCAGCCGACCCGGCCCGTGCCAAGGCCTCGGCGGCCGAACTGGGGCTCGACCCCTCACGCAGCTACGCATCCTATG
The DNA here is from genome assembly GCF_004022805.1 of Mesorhizobium sp. M7A.F.Ca.CA.002.04.1.1. NCBI lineage: Bacteria > Pseudomonadati > Pseudomonadota > Alphaproteobacteria > Hyphomicrobiales > Phyllobacteriaceae > Mesorhizobium > Mesorhizobium sp. M7A.F.Ca.CA.002.04.1.1. The sequence continues at coordinate 283 of NZ_RZPL01000349.1, forward strand.
CCGAGATGGCCAAGGCCGAGGCGAAGCGCCCCGACGGCATCGAAGCGGTGGCCATCGTCACGCCCAACAATGTGCATGTGCCAGCGGCAAAAGCTTTCCTCGAGGCCGGCATCCACGTCATCTGCGACAAGCCGCTGGCGACGACGCTGGCCGAAGCGAAAAAGCTCGCGGCGATAGTCGAGAAGACCGGCAAGGTGTTCGTGCTGACGCACAACTACACCGCCTATCCGATGGTGCGGCAAGCACGCGAAATGGTCGCCAAGGGCGTGCTCGGCGACATCCGCATCGTGCAGTCCGAATATCCGCAGGACTGGCTGACCGAGGATTTGGCGGCGACAGGCCAGAAGCAGGCGGCGTGGCGCTCCGACCCCAAGCAGGCAGGTGCCGGCGGTGCGCTGGGCGATATCGGCACGCATGCCTACAACCTCGCCCGCTTCGTCTCGGGGCTGGAACTGGACTCCCTGTCGGCCGATCTCGACGCCTTCGTGCCGGGACGGCTACTGGATGACAACGTCAACGTCATGCTGCGCTTCAAGCCTACCGGCAAGACGCACCCGGCCAAGGGCATGATCTGGGCAAGCCAGGTGGCGCCCGGCCATGAGAACGGGCTGAAGCTGCGCATCTATGGCTCGAAGGGTGGGCTGGAATGGGTGCAGGCCGACCCGAACTATCTCTGGTACACCCCATTCGGCCAGCCAAAGCAATTGATTACCCGCAATGGCGCCGGCGCGCTGCCGGTGGCGGGCCGTGTCAGCCGCGTGCCGTCAGGCCATCCGGAAGGCTACCTCGAAGGCTTCGCCAACATCTACCAGGAGGCCGCACGCGCCATCCGGGCGGCACGCCGCAAGGGCGGCAAGCCGGCAAAGGATGTCGTCTTCCCGACCATACAGGACGGCGTCGAGGGCATGGCCTTCATCGAGGCTTGCGTGAAGTCGTCGAAGAAGAACGGGGCGTGGACGAAGCTCTAGTCCAAGGGGCGCTGAGATTCAGGTGAGGCCGGCCTGCAAACGGCCGTTTCCTGCGCTTCCGGTGCTCACGTACCCAAAAGTACGCTCCGCTCCGGTTCTCGGAACCAGCCGTTTTCGGCTTGGCCTGACCTGAATCTCAACACCCCGGCGATCCGAGGAATCTAAGGGGAGGGGGCGTCGATGAAAATCGGCATGTGCATGTTCTTGTGGACGACGGCGGTGTCGAAGAAACACGAGCCGCTGCTGCGCGACATCAAGGCGACCGGTTTCGATGGCGTCGAGATACCGATCTTCGCCGGCACGCCGGACGATTATAGAAAGCTCGGCGATCTGCTCGACCGCATCGGGCTGGAGCGGACTGCGGTTTCGGCCATGGGCGATCCGGCGATGAATTTGATCGCGGCCGACGCGGCAACCCGCAAGGCCGGTGTCGACTACATGAAATGGGCGATCGACTGCGCGCAGGCGCTTGGCGCCAGCACGCTGAGCGGCCCTCTGCATTCGACGCTCGGGTCCTTTTCCGGCTCTGGGCCGACGGCCGCGGAGAAGAAGCGCTCCGTCGGCTCGCAGCGCGCCATCGGCGACCATGCCGGCAACAAGGGCGTCACCATCGGGCTCGAGGCGCTGAACCGCTTCGAATGCTACCTGCTCAACACGATGGCGGACCTGTCGGAGCATATCGACGCCATCGACCGGCCGCACATCAAGGCGATGTACGACACCTTCCACGCCAATATCGAGGAGGCCGACCCGATCGGCGCCTACACGAAACACCGCAGGAATGTCGTGCATATCCATATCTCGGAGAATGATCGCGGCGTGCCGGGGCGCGGCAACATTCCGTGGACCGAAACGTTTTCCGCCATCCGCAAGAGCGGCTATGACGATTGGCTGACGATCGAGGCGTTCGGCCGCTCACTCAAGGATTTGGCGGCGGCGACCAAGGTGTGGCGGGATTTTTCAGAGACCCCGGAAGCGGTTTATCGGGAGGGGTATAGGCATATCAAGAGCGGGTGGAAGAAGGCGGCTTAGGCGCCCTGGCCCATTTTCTATTTGCGTTCGCGGCGGTTGCCAGGTGGTTCCCCCACTCCGTCTCGGCTTCGCCGAGCCACCTCTCTCCCCCCTCCGGAGGGAGAGGAAGGAAGCCTCGGCCTGGGGGACACTCGGCCTAAGAGGACAGGCGTCGGCTCGGACAGCCTGGCGCTTTCCTCTACCCCGTCGATCGGGGGAGAGCGACTATCTGGGGTGTCAAGTTGCACTCGCGAACTCGTTGCGCGCATCGCGTGCTTTTGCATTGAGGATGACGAGGAGTTTTCTGGCGAGTGCGATGCGGATGAGCATTTTTGGCTTTCCCGCCTGTTGCAACCGTTGAGCGAAAGCTTTGAGATTGGGATCGAATTTGGCCACGATGGCTGCGACGATGAAGAGGATGCCACGCGGCCCGGCGCGTCCGCCGCGCACATGCCTGTTGCCGGTGCGCTTGCCGCTATCGTTGGCGAAGGGAGCGAGGCCTGCCAGCTTGGCGATGGCCTTGTTGGAGATGAGGCCGATCTCGGGCAGTTCGGCCATCAGGCGGGCGACGGTGCGTCCGGCCACGCCCTTCAGCGAACGAAAGGCCTGCTCCAGCCTGGCCCACAGCGGATCGTCATCGATCATCGAGGCAATCTCGCCTTCCAGGCGCCGTTGCTCGCGCTTGAGGAAGGCCAGCATCGCCTCGATGCTGGCGCATACCTCGGCGTCGCGTGCGGCACTTCTACGCTGCTTGTTGATGGTCGCATCGCCGACAATCTGGCAAAGCCGGCCAACCAACGCGGCAAGCCGCTGCTGGGCGGCGCTTGGCGGTGGCGTCGGCACAGTGTTCTTGACTGCGCCGTAGTGGGCGATGACAGCGGCGTCGATCCTGTCGGTCTTCTCAAGATAGCCCATCGCCTCGGCGAAACGGCGCACGCTCTTGGCATTGACCACGCCGCACGGCATGCCGTGCGCCCACAAGAGCATGAATCCCAGCCGTTCATAGCCGCCCGATGCCTCCATCACCGCAAGGACTGCGTCATGGCTGCGGCAGAACAGCCAAAGAGCTGCGATCCCCGCCGCGTCGTTGGCGAAGCGCGCTGCCGCTCCGCCAGGCCAGACATGCGCGTCCAGCCAATCTTTCGAAACATCAACTCCACAAATAATCCTGTTCACGGTAACCTGCCTTGTGCGTACGGTTGGAACCAAGCGACTGTTCGGTCGTGCGTGATGAAGGCGAAGATCCCAAGCTCTCCCGCGGCTGTAACCTCAGGTGGTACGGGCGACTTCGCCAAGCCAAGGTCCGGGCGGCCACCCGGACCTTGGCTCAATCGCTCTAATCCCACGAAATCTCTCTCGTGTAGATACAAGGTGTCGAGCGAAGCTCGACGGAGTGGGGGTCGATCCTTTGGCGCCGGTCGAGACGACTTGCGCGTCTGCATCACAAGCCTACCCCTGCTCAGCCTGGATCCTGTTGTAGTCGTGGATCGTCTGGCTCAGCCGGCGGCGCAGGAAGTTGGAGATGTTGTCGAAGATGAAGACGACGGCCAAGATCAGCAGCACCATGTAGAAGACGTTGGCCCAGTTTGAGTTGGTGCGCATCGCTTCCCACAGTTTCAGGCCGATGCCGCCGGCGCCGACAGCGCCGATGATGGTGGCGCCGCGGGTGTTGGATTCCCACTGATAGAGCGTCTGGCTGATGAACACCGGCACCACTTCCGGCAGCACGCCGTAGCGCTGCACCAGGAGGCCGTTGGCTCCGGTCGAGGTAATCCCCTCGCGCGGCCTGTCGTCGATGTTCTCCAGCGCCTCGGAATAGGTTTTGCCGAGCGTGCCGACCTCTGTGAAGAAGATCGCCGCACTGCCAGCCAGCGGTCCCGGCCCGAAGGCGCGGGTGAAGAACAGCGCCCAGATCAGCATGTCGATGGAGCGCATGAAATCGAAGAAGCGCTTGAGCACCTGGTTGACCAGCCGGCTGGGCGTGATGTTGCGGGCGGCGAAGAAGGCCAGCGGGAAGGCGACGATGCCGCCCAGCATGGTGCCGAGAAAGGCCATGACGATGGTCTGCAGGAGCTTCGTCCAGACATCGCCATGCTGCCACTGGGCGTTGTTCCAGATGTTGTCGCCGGCCAGCGCCAGATTTGACGTGCCCGGTTTCAGTTCCGGCCCGGAGACGATCAGCGAAGCGACTTCGCTTGCCGACTTGCCGAAGAAAGGCGAACGCGTGTCGAAGACGAAATTTGCCCAGCCTAGAAACCGCTTGCGTATCCTGACGCGGTCAACGGCGACGCGGGACTCGCCGGCAAAGCCCATGTCGGCGACCACCTCATCCTCATGCGCGGTGATCCAGCCGGGAACCGGTCCCGAGATCAGCGGCTTGCCGGTGCCGAGCGCGACCGCGACAGTCTCACCGTTGGCAGTTATCGTCGCTTGCGTCTTGGTGAAGGTGATCGACTTGGCGGTGCCGTCGATCAGGATCGTCACCGAACCATCGGCATTGGTCTTGACCCAGTCCGGATCCGGGTTCGGGCCGAGCACGGAGAAGCGTGGATATTTGGCAGTGATCTGCGGTTCATCGAGGCGGAAGATCGGCTGCACGTCGTAGCTGATCCACTGGGTCAGGAACAGCGGCAGGCGCTCCCAGTGCGATTCCCGCATGACCTGCGGCAGGTTGAAGAACCACAAGGCGTACAGCAGGTAGAGAAAGATGCCGCCAAGCAGCATCAGCGGCCCGAAGCGCTTGTGGAACGGCCGCTGGAACACCTGCGGGAAGCGCTCTTCGATCGACTGGATCTGATCGGCGGTCATGGTGGCCATGGTCAAGCGCTCATCACGAAAGCCTGCTCGCCGACCAGCTTGCGGCGCAGCCAGGCGGAGAACTGGTCGACGATGAAGATCGTCGTGAACAGGAGCAGCACGAGGGCTATCGTCTTGGCGCCGAAGCCGCGCGAGATCGACAGCTTCAACTCCTCGCCGATACCGCCGCCGCCGACCGCGCCCATGATGGTGGAAATGCGGACATTTATCTCAACACGCAGCAGCGTGTAGGACATGAAGTTGGGCAGCACCTGCGGCAGGCCGGCGAAGCGCACCCGCTCGAACCAGTTGGCGCCGACGGCCCTCAGGCCTTCCTCGGCGCGCATGTCGATGTTCTCGTTGATCTCGTAGAACAGCTTGCCCAGCGCGCCGATCGAATGCAGGCCGATGGCGATGATGGCGGCGATCGGGCCGATCGAGACGATGGCGGCGAACAGGCCGGCGATGACGATCTCGGGAAAGGCGCGCAGCAGTTCCATGAGGCGCTTGACGATCAGCCGCAGCACCGGATGCGGCGTCAAATTGCGCGCCGCGATGAAGGAGAACGGCACGGCGAAGACGAAGCCGATGAAGGTCGAGACCAGCGCCACGTTGAGCGTGGTCAGCATCAGCTCGAAATATTCGGGGATGTAGAAGCTGCCCCAGAC
>NZ_RZPL01000034.1:0-16647 GCF_004022805.1 Mesorhizobium sp. M7A.F.Ca.CA.002.04.1.1
AAGATGATGTGCTCATAGATCTCGTCCGACAGGATGAGCACCTGCGGATGCCTGGCAAGGACAGCGCCAAGCGCCTTGAGATCGTCGGCCGAGTAGACCGCTCCGGATGGATTGCCGGGCATGTTCAGGAACAGCCACTTGGTTCTCGGCCCGATCGCCTTTTCCAAGAGTTCGGGCGTCAGCCTGAAGCCGCCGCTTTCCCTGCATTCGACCGTGACGGGCGTGCCGCCTAGCAGCTTCACCATCTCAGGATAGGAGACGAAATAGGGCGCGGGCAGGATGGCCTCGTCGCCGGGTTCCAGCGTCGCCATCAGCGCGTTGAAGATGATCTGCTTGGCGCCGTTGGCCACGACGATGTCGTCGGCCGTGTAGTCCAGTCCGTTCTCGCGCCTGAACTTCCCGGCCACGGCCTCGCGCACTTCCGGCGAGCCGGCTGCGGCGGTGTAGAGGGTCTGGCCCGCTTTGGCGGCTGCATAGGCCGCTTCGATGATGTGGGCAGGCGTCGGAAAATCAGGTTCGCCAAGGCCAAGGTCGATGACGTCGACGCCTTTGACCCGTAGCGCCTTGGCCGCCTGCGAGGCGGCCATCGAAGCCGACGGCTTGACCACGGACAGGCGCGAGGAAATGTAGCTCATCGGCTTTTCTCCGAAATATAGCCCCTGGACACGTCCTGTGCCCGCGCCTCCGTACTGCGCCTGGAGGGATCGCCATAGCCGCCACCGCCAGGAAGTTCCAGCACCAGACGACGCCCTGCCGGAACGTGCTGCCAGCCCTTGGGGCGCATCAGCGTGCCATCGTCGAGCCTGACGATGCCGGCTATCCCGTCCTTGCCGCCATCGCGTCCCTTGGCCGGATGGTTGACCCGGTCGAACATGGCGGAAAAATCGAACTCGTGGCCTTCAGTGGCCGCGATTTCGAGGATCTGGCCGAGGCCGCCGCGAAATTCCCCGTCGCCCCCGGAATCGGGACGCAGTTCCTTGCGCCAGATGACGATCGGCCCGGTGTGCTCGGTCGCCTCGATCGGCATGGTATGGACACCGGACGGAAAGGCGGTGGCGGACAGCCCGTCCAACGTCGGGCGGGCCCCCATGCCGCCGGAATTGAACATCAGCACCTCGGCGCGGCGTCCATCGCTCCCGGCGACCGGCCTGACCGAGATGTGGATGTTCCACAGTGCCGCCGCCCCTTCGGCAAGGATCTGGCCCGGCAGCGCCTTGGCCAGCGCGCCCAGCACCAGATCGGGCACCATATGGCCGATGACGTGCCGCAGGGAGACCGGCGCCGGCCGCGGGGCGTTCAGGATGTTGGTCGGCGACGATATAGTGAACAGAGCAAGCGAGGCCGCATTGTTCGGGATCTCCGGCGCCACGACGCATTTCAGGGCGTAGCAGGCATAGGCCTTGCTGTAGATGATCGGAACGTTGATGCCCCATCGGCTTGTCGGATCGGTGCCGGAGAAATCGACATTCAAATGGTCGTCCTCAATCGAGACAGCTGCCACCAGCTTGACCGGCGTATCGTAGCCGTCGGTCACCAACTCGTTCGACCAGGTGCCTTTCGGCAGCGCCTTGATGCGCTCCAGCGTCGCGTCATGCGTGCGCGTGAAGATGAACTCTCCCAGCCTGTCCAGCGATGCCAGGCCGATCTCCTTCATCATGTCGACCAGGCGGCGATGGCCGACCTCGTTGCAGGCGGCCAGCGAATAGAAGTCGCCGACGACCTGGTTCGGCTCGCGCACATTGGCGCGCAGGATCTTCACCAGATCGAGGTTCACCTTGCCGCGCTCGGCGAACTTCATGATCGGGATCTGGATTCCTTCCTCGTAGACTGACTTGCCGTCGGCGCCGAAGCCACGTCCGCCAACATCGACCACGTGCGCGGTGCAGGCGAAGAATGCCACCAGTTCGCCGTTCAGGAACGAGGGCGAGACCATGGTGATGTCATGGAGATGGCCGGTGCCTTTCCAGGGATCGTTGGTGACATAGGTGTCGCCCTCGTACATCTCCTCGCGCGGGATCTCGTTCATGAACTGCAGCACGGCCTCGGCCATGGTGTTCACATGCCCGGGCGTACCGGTCACGGCCTGCGCCAGCATCTCGCCGCGCGGATTGAACACGCCGGCCGACAGGTCGCCCGATTCACGCACCGACGTGGAGAAGGCCGTACGCAACAGGGTCAGCGCTTGCTCCTCGACCACCGAAATCAGGCGATTCCACATCACCTGCATGCGGATTTCCAAGATGTCGCTCATGCCTGGACCCCTTTGCGGATCAGGAGGATCGAACCGTCGCTCTGTAGCGCGGCATCGAAGAGAGTGGTGACGACCGTCGACGTCTCACGCTCGACGATCACCGCCGGACCGCTGATGCGATCCCCTGGCGAAAGGTCGGCGCGTTCGATGATGGCTGAAACCTGCACGGTTCCGGTCGCCGGATCGAAAACCTCGCGCGTTTGCGAAGCGGCGACGGTCCTGGTCCCCATGGTGATCTCGTGCCTTGCGGGCGCCGGCCGCACGTCCTGCGCCTTGACCGACCAGGTGACGATCTCGATTTCCAATCCGTCGAGGCCATCAATGGCACGGCCGAAGAAGCGCGCATAATTGTCCCGGAAGGCGTCCTTGAGGCTCACCTCATCGCCGGGCTTGAACGCCCTGTCGGGCAGCGGCACCGGGATTTCCCAACCCTGGCCGGCATAGCGCATGAAGGCGGTGATCTCGCGGGTGATGGCATTGTTAGTGCCGGCTCGCACGAAGCTCTCGGCAGTCGTCTTCAGCCCGTCGAGCAGCGCATTCACCTCGCATGCATCGAAGCGCGACAGCCGCATCAGCTTGGAAGCCAGCGCCTCGTAGCCGAACGGCGCCTTGAGAAAACCGATGGCCGAGCCGACGCCGGCGCCTTGCGGGACAAGGCACTGTTCGACGCCAAGCTTCTCGCACAGCCGCGCCGCATGCAGGGGCGCTGCACCGCCAAAGGCGATCATGACATTGTCGGAGATGTTCTTGCCGTTTTCCACCGCGTGGACGCGGGCGGCATTGGCCATATTCTCGTCGACGACCTCGCAGATGCCGAAAGCGGCGGAAACGGAATTGAGCGAAAGCCGGGTGCCGACATCGCGGGTGATCGCCTGCTCGGAAGCCTGCGTGTCGAGCCTGATGGCGCCGCCGGCGAAATTGTCGGGATCGAGCTTGCCCAGCACCAGGTCGGCATCGGTGATGGCCGGGCGGCTGCCGCCACGCCCGTAGCAGGCGGGACCGGGTTCGGACCCGGCACTTTCCGGGCCGGTCTGGATGCGGCCCATGGCGTCGACCCAGGCGATCGAGCCGCCGCCGGCGCCGATCTCGATCATCTCGATGACCGGGATCGAGATCGGCATGCCGGAGCCTTTGCAGAAGCGATAGGTGCGGGCGACCTCGAAGGTCCGCGCCGTGCGCGGCGAATAGTCCTCGATCAGGCAGATCTTCGCGGTCGTTCCGCCCATGTCGTAGGAGACGACGGAGTCCAGGTCGAAGCGCCGCGCCACGTCGGCCGCAAAAATGGCACCGCCGGCCGGACCGGACTCGACCAGGCGCACCGGAAATTCGGACGCGGTTTCCATCGAGATCAGTCCGCCGCCCGAGTGGATCATGAACACCGGACAGTTCGCCCCCATCTCCTTCAGCCGCACCTGGAGGCGCACCAGATAGTCGGCCATCTGCGGCCGGACATAGGCATTGGCGCAAACCGTGTTGAAGCGTTCGAACTCGCGCATCTGCGGCGAGACCTCAGCGCTGATGGAAATCGGTATGTCCAGCTTTCTGGCGAGGATCGCGCGTGCCCGCTGCTCATGCACCGGGTTCATGTAGGAATGGATGAAGCCGATGGCGACGGCGCCGAAGCCGCCCGCGGCGATGCTGTCGGCGATCTCGTCGAGCGCTGCTTCGTCCAGCGGCTGCAATTCCTTTCCGTCCGCGCCGATGCGCCCCTTGACCGTATAGCGATGCTCGCGCGGGATCAGCGGCGGCGGCAGCTTCAGGTTCAGATCATACTGTTCGAACCGGTTTTCCGTGCGCATCTCGATGACATCGCGAAACCCTTCGGTGGTGACCAATGCCGTCTTGGCGCCACGCCGTTCGATGAGCGCGTTGGTCGCCAGCGTGGTGCCGTGAATGACGATGTCGAGGTCCGCCAGCGTGATGCCGGCGTCGCGCACGACGATCTCGATTCCGTCGAGGATAGCCTGTTCGGGGGCGGCATAGTTGGTCAGGATCTTGGTGGAAAAGATCGTGCCGCGCACATCGACCACAATATCGGTGAACGTGCCGCCGATATCCGCGCCGAGACGGATGTCATTTGCCGTACTGGTCATGCGTTGGCCTTATGCGAAGCGAGCGCTGCGTCGCGCATTTGGGAAAGGGTTTGACGCGGCGTGATCGCCTCCGGGGAAATATCCAGCTCCAGGACCGCGCCGGTCGCGGATGCCAGCGCCCTGCCGAAAGCGCCGGCGAACTCCCCCGTCGCGCCGACCCGCTCGGCGTGGAAGCCATAGGCCCGGGCGATGCCGACAAAATCCGGGTTCTCGATGTTCGTTCCCGACACGCGCGCCGGATAGTGCCGCTCCTGATGCGCGCGGATGGTCCCGTAGATGCCGTTGTTCAGGATGAGGACGATCGGCTGCGCCCCGGCCTGCATCGCCGTCCCCAACTCCTGGCAGTGCATCTGGAAATCGCCGTCACCGGCAAAACAGACCACCGTGCGTGAGGGAAAGGCCACTTTGGCCGCGATGGCCGCCGGCAGGCCGTAGCCCATGGCGCCGGATTGCGGTGCAAGCAGCCGCGCCTTTGGCCCGAACCTGAAGAACTTGTTTGGCCACACGGTGAAATTGCCGGCGCCGTTGGTGAGGATGACGTCGTCGGGTAGGTTCTCGCGCAGCCAGCGGCTGACTTCGACCATGTCGACCGGGCCCGGCTGGGCAGGCGCGGTGAACGTGCCCTCATAGCTTTGGCGTGCCTGCGACCGCCACGCGCCCCAGTCGCCCTTGACCGGCGAGAGCGCCTTGGCGAAGGCGTTCGGCCCGGCATGGATGCCAAGCGAGGGCACGTAGATCTTGCCGATCTCGCGATCCGAAGCGTGGACATGGATCAGCTTCTGCTTCGGCTCGGGCACAGACAGCAGCGTGTAGCCATCCGTGGTCATCTCGCCGAAGCGCACATTGATCGCCAGGATCACATCGGCGTCCCGGATCAGCTTCTTGACATGCGGGACCATGCCGACACCGGCCTCGCCGACGAAGACCGGTGAGCCATTGTCGAACTGATCCTGGAAACGGAACGCCGCGACCACCGGAATGTCGGAGGTCTCGGCGAAAGCCTGGAGCACGGCACGCCCGTCAGCTGACCAGTTGGCACCGCCGATCAGGATCACCGGTCTGCTGGAGGCGGCCAGCATGGACCGGGCCTCGGCCAGCGCATCGGCATCGGCCGCGGCCTCGAACACCCTGGCAGGCCCGCTGAGCGCCGCGACATCGGTCAGCGTCGTCAGCATGTTCTCGGGCAGGGCGATCACCACCGGGCCTGGCCGCCCGGTGAGCGCCGTGGTCCAGGCCCGGGCAATGATTTCCGGCAGGCGCTCGACAGCGTCGATCTCCACCGCCCATTTCGCCATCGTGCCGAACACCGCGCGGTAGTCGATTTCCTGAAACGCTTCGCGGCCGCGCATGTCGGTGCCGACCTGGCCGACGAACAGGATCATCGGCGAACTGTCCTGCATCGCCGTGTGCACGCCGATGGACGCATTGGCGACACCCGGTCCGCGCGTCACGAAGCAGATGCCCGGCGAACCCGTCAGCTTGCCATAGGCCGAGGCCATGAATGCCGCGCCGCCCTCGTTGCGGCACAGCACGTAGTCCAGCTTTCCACGAGTGTCGTGCAGCGCGTCCAGCACGGCCAGATAGCTTTCGCCCGGCACACCGAAACTCTTGGTCGCGCCGAGCGCGATCAGGCATTCGACAAGAAGGCGACCGCCATTGCGGATCATGCTGCGACATCCTTCATTCAGGCGGCAAGCGGATCGAGCCTGCCTTTCGGATTCATACGTGCACGCTGGCGCATCGAGACGAAACCAAGAAATGCCGTCTATTCGAAAGTTTTTCTTTCCCGAGAGGCGCGAACCAGGACGTCCGGGTTCATCGTGCCCAGCGGATCGAACGCGCCTTTGAGCCGCGCCATGAGCTCTCGCTCCACCAGGCCGCGATTGCGGTCGGCCATGACCACCTTTGCCCGGCCAAGCCCATGCTCGGCGGCAAAGCTGCCGCCCATCTGAGTGGCAAGAGATGACAGCGCCTCTGCGAACAGCTCGGCCTTGCCGTCGAAATCGGCACGACCTTCCGGCGGAGACAAATTGTAATGGATGTTTCCGTCGCCGAGGTGCCCGAACGGGTTTATCCGCACACCGGGAAGAATGCCGCCGCAGATCTTCGCGCCAGCCTCGACGAAACGGGCGATTGCACCTGGAGGGACGGAGATGTCGTGCTTGAGTTGCTCGCCTTCCAGCCTTTGTCCCTCCGGTTGCTCCTCGCGCAGCCGCCAGAATTGTGCGCGATGCGCACCTGTCGCCGCCAGCGCGCCGTCGCTAACCAGGCTCTGTTCCATGCCCCATTCCAGAGCCGAAGCCAGGATCTCGTCCAGGGGAACGCGTGACGACCCCGATGCCAGTTCGACCAGCAGATAGACGTCGCCCCGTGTCTCCAGTTGGTAGGCAAGGTCGGGCACGTGCTTGAGCGCCAATCGCAGGCCCACATCGGAGAAGAACTCGAGGCCAGTCAGGAATTCCCCGGCCTCGCCGCGCAGGAAGGCGCCGAACGAAACGGCGGCGGCAAAGTCGGGCAGGACCAGAAGGGCGCTCGCTTGCTGCCGAGGCTTGGGGTAGAGCCGCAGGATCGCGCGCGTGACGATGCCGAGCGTGCCCTCAGCGCCACAGAACAGCTTGCGCAGTTGATAGCCGGCATTGTCCTTCTGCACCGCGCGCAGTCCGTCCCAAATCCCGCCATCAGGCGTCACGACTTCGAGACCCAGGACGAGATCCTGCATCATGCCGTATCGGAAAGCCTGGCTGCCGCCGGCATTGGTGCCGATCAGGCCGCCGATCCTGGCGCTGCCTTCTGCGCCCAGATGCATTGGAAACATCAGCCCATGCGGCTCCAGCGCCTCGTGCAGCGTGGCCAGCACGACACCCGCCTCGACGACGATCGATCCGCTGTCCAGATACGGCTTCCCGATCGCCGTCATGCGTGACAGCGAGACGATCACCGCATTCGGCTGCTCGGCGACGGCGGCGCCGCAAAGCCCGGTGTTTCCGCCTTGCGGCACGACTGCCAGTCCGGCCTCGCGACATAGTTTGACGACACTGGCAACCTGCGACGTATTCGCGGGCCTGGCAACGCCAAGAGGTGCGACGCCGTAGCGATTGAGCCAATCGCGCTGGTAGGGCTCGGCATCCCGGCCCGAAAGCCAGCCTTTCGGCCCGAGAATCTCGTGCAGCGCGGTGGCGGGATCGGTCATTGATTTACCCGAGTTAGCTGAGGGCGTGCCGTGCGACACGTCCCGGATCGTTGCTTCCAATCAATGACCCAGCACCTGCGACAGGAATTGTCGAGTGCGCTCGTTGCGGGAAGAGGTGAAGAACTCGTCCGGAGGCGCTTCTTCGAGGATCTCGCCGCCGTCCATGAAAAGCACCCGGTCCGCCACGCGACGCGCAAAGCCCATCTCATGCGTCACGCAGATCATCGTCATGCCTTCCGAGGCAAGCGTGACCATGACGTCAAGCACTTCGGAAACCATTTCCGGATCGAGCGCCGAGGTCGGTTCGTCGAACAGCATGATCTGCGGCTGCATGCAAAGTGCGCGTGCAATGGCGACGCGCTGCTGCTGACCGCCGGACAATTGGCTGGGATATTTCATGGCCTGCTCGGGAATGCGCACCTTCTCCAGGTAGTGGCGGGCGGTTGCCTCGGCTTGCGCCCGCGGCTGCTTGCGCACGATCATCGGGGAGATCATGCAGTTCTCCAGCACCGTCATGTGCGGGAACAGGTTGAAGTGCTGGAACACCATGCCGACTTCACGCCTGATCTCGTCGATATTGCCGACATCGTCGTTGAGCTCGGTCCCGAGCACCGCGATGCGGCCGCCATTGTGCTGTTCGAGGCGGTTGATGCAGCGGATCATCGTCGATTTGCCGGAGCCGGAGGGTCCGCAGACGACGATTTTTTCGCCCCGTTGTACGGAAAGGTTTATCCCGCGCAGTGCTTGGAACGTGCCGTAGTATTTGTCGAGGTTTTCGATGCGGAGCGCCGGCTCACCGGTCGAATTGGTTGAGATCACCTGCACGCCTCCTTACCGTTCGCTGACCGACATGCGGCGCTCGAGAAAGGCGCCATAGCGGGATAGGCTGAAGACGAAGATGAAGTAGATGAAGGCGATGAAGGCATAGACTTCGACATAGGCGAAGCGCCATTCGCCGGTGCCATAGGCGGCATTGCCGGAAGCCAGGATCTCGAAGAAACCGACGATGACCACCAGCGAGGTCTCCTTGAACGAGATGACGAACTGGTTGATCGTGGCCGGCATCGCGTTGCGCATTGCCTGAGGCAGGAGGATGCGGCTGATGCGTTGCCAGTAGCGCATGCCGAGCGCCATGGCAGCCTCCTCCTGTCCTGTCGCAACGCCCTGCATGCCGCCTCTCACGATCTCAGCCTGATAGGCGGAGAAGAACAGAGCGGAGCCGAGGATCACGCGGTAAAGCTTATCGCCCTGCAGCCATTGCGGCAGCGCGAACGGCAGAACCACTGCAAAGGTGAAGAGGATCGATATCAGCGGAAGCGACCGGACCCCGTCGATGATGAGGCCGGTGGTCCGCGAAATCCAGGGCAGCTCCGACCGGCGTAGCAAGGCCAGGCAGATCGCCAAGGGGAAACCGATCAGGCAGGTGGTAACGAAGATGAACAGGGTCAGCGCCAGCCCGCCCCAGGCTTCCTCGCCGACATGGGCAAGGCCAAGCACGCCGCCTTTCATCAATAGGTAGAAAAGGCCTGTTCCGGCTCCCCATACCAGCGCGATCCGGCGGCCCGTCCAGAACGCCGGGATACAGCTCAGCACCGTCATCACCACAACGGCGACGCAGGCCAGCGCCGAGCGCCATTGTTCCTCGTAGGGATAGAGGCCGAAGAAGATGATCCGCCATCTCGCTGCGATGACCGACCAGCAGGCTCCCGCTGTCGCCTGGCAGGCTTCCGGCCCGCCGCTGGTGGTGAAGACAGCCGAGAAAACCGCCCAATTCAGCAGCTTCCAGACCAGGAAGACCATGATCGTCAGACAGGCCAGCGACACCACCGCCTGAAGCGGCGTCGCGAAGAAGCGTCGCCTCAGATCCTCAAGCCTGCCGGGAGCGGGTGGAGCGACAATGACCATCTCCATCTCTCAGCCCCTCAGTTGATTGCCCTTGAGGGCAATTGCCTTGTTGATGCGGTTGAAGACGGCGGCAAGGCTGAGGTTGATGGCGAGGAAGCCTGCCATCAGGATGCCGATCGCTTCGAGGGTTTGCCCGGAATGGTTGATCGTCAGCGCCACAATCATGAAGAAGTCGGTGAAGCCCACGGCGATGCCCATCGTCGTCGCCTTCATCAGCCAGACATACTGATTGGCAAGGATCGGCAGCATGGCACGCAGCGCCAGCGGCAGCCGCACCAGCGTGAAGACCCGCCAGGGACTAAGGCCCAAGGAAAGGGCTGCCTCGACCTGGCCGGTGCCGACAGATTTGAAGCCTCCGCGCACGATCTCCGCAATGTAGGAGCCGCCATAGATGGCGATGGCGATGGCGAGGGTGGCGAACTCCGGAGGGATACGCAGGCCGCCTCTCAGATTGAGGCCTTGCAGGGCAGGGAAGTCCAGCAGCGGCGTATCCGGCAGACGTCCGAGAGCCAGAATGATGGTCGCGCAGGCCAGTGCCGCTGCGGCGGCGGCAAACTGGATGGTGCCCCGCTGGCCGATCGGCTGGGCAAGGAGCGACGTCCTGCCCAGCCAGGCCGGCAGCACGATGGCCGCGATCACAGCCACTGTGGCTGCGGCAAACGCGGCACTGCCGACGTTCGGGAATGGGATGTAGAGTCCTCGGCTGGTGAGCAGGAAGCCCCAGGCTTCGTGCGCGCTGCGCGGCGTCGGCAGGTGCGTGATGATCGCATACCAGAAGAAAACCTGGAGGATCAGCGGAATGTTGCGGAAGATGTCCACATAGGTACGGCCGAGCAGCCGCGCCAAATCGTTCGAAGACGTCCGCGCCAGACCGACGATCGTTCCCACGATCGTCGCCAGTATCAGGCCGACGCTCCCCAGGAACAGCGTGTTGATGATGCCGATGAGGAAGTACCACCAATAGGGATCATTGGCCGTGGCGGGCAGCAGCGAGAAATTCACATCCCAACCCGTCGACTTGAACAGAAAGTCGAATCCGGAGGTGATCCCCTGATCAGCCAGGTTGCGGCGGGCGATCACGATGCCGGCAAGCACCATCGCGGCGATCGAGCCGACATAGAGGACCTGCAACAGCGCGTTGCGGACCTTTTGATTTCTCAGCAGGCTGACCATCCAAAGATCCTTGCCGAATTGTCGCCGACCCCGCCCGGCTGTGCCGGGCGGGGCCTGGAGCGGGTGAGTTAAGGACGGATCAGTCGATCACCAGCGGGAACAGGACACCGCCATTGTTCCAAAGGTTGGTCAACTCGCGGTCCATCTTGTAGGGCGAGTCCTTGCCGAGGTCGCGCTCGAAGATTTCGCCGTAATTGCCGACGTTCTTGATCACCTTGTAGGCCCAGTCATCATCGAGACCGAGACCCTTGCCCATGCCTGGCGTGACGCCGAGGAACTTGGCGACTTGCGGCGAGGTCGGCTTGGCCTTGACCTCGTCGACGTTCTTGGAGGTGATGCCTTCCTGCTCGGCGAAGATCAGCGTGCTCAGCGTCCAGTTGGCGATGTCAACCCAATTGTCGTCGCCTTGGCGCATGATCATGACTTCAGGCTCGACGGCGAGCACGTCGGGCAGGATGACATGGTCGTCGACCTTGCTCTTGGCGATGCGCGCAATGGCGAGCGTCGGGCCCCACTGCGCATAGAGATCGCAGCGTCCGGAGAAATAGGCCTGCTCGAGCTCCTCGGTCTTTTCGATGAGCACGGGTTCGAGCTTGATGCCAAGCTTGGCCGTATAGGCCGCGACCTGCTGTTCCTGCGACGTGCCGGCGGGAATGCAGATCGTGCCGCCGGCCGCATCCTTGAGCGACTTGAGGTTTAGCTCCTTGTGCGCCATCACCTTGGTCGTTCCGAGGTAATAGGACATGGAAAATTGCAGGCCGAGCTCGGTGTCGCGGCTGAGCGTGCCGCCTGACGCCTTGATGATGATGTCGACATCGCCCGATTGCAGGGACGGCCAGCGCTGCGCCCAGCTGATCGGAACGACCTTCAGTTTTGCCGGGTCGCCGAGCACGGCCGTGGCCACCGCCCGGCAGAGATCAATGTCCATGCCCTTCCAGTTGCCCTTGTCGTCGACTTCGGCGAAGCCGAGGTAAGACCCGTCATGGCCGGTGCAGTTGAGCACGCCGCGCGCCTTGACGGCTTCCAGCGTCTTGCCGCCGGCGGCTTCTGCCGGCGCTGCAAAATGCACAAGTCCAAGGGCCATGGCTGCGGCCCCCCATTTCATCGTCTTCATGTTCCGTCTCCACTGTTGAGGTTGTTTGGTTTCTTGTTGTTGGAGGCCCAAAAGTTCTCTTTCGGAGCTCGGTCTCAAAGCCGCTCCTAGTCGGAAAGCGGGGTCGGTTTCGGCACGGAGGAAATCTTCAGATCGCTGCCCCAGTCCTGCTGGGCGAGCCATCGGTGAAGGGCGGCGACCGCCTTCACGCGCAGGTGCCCGCGCGGGACGATCAGGTAGAATCCAGGAACTTCTTCCGGCCGCATATCGGCAAGGGCGTCGCGCCCGACCGGAGCGACCAGCGCGCCCGACCTCAAATCTTCCTCGGCGTCGATGACGGAGACGAGACCGACGCCGATGCCTTGCAGGGTTGCACGGCGCATGGTCGCGGCATCGTCGAAGCTGATGCTTTGGTTGCCGTCCGTCTGCTCGATGGCAAGGTGGCGTAAAATGTCTGGCCAAAGGCGCTTCGACTTGACGGTGTCCAGCAACGTGAACAACGTCAGGTCCTGCGCCGACTTGATGCTCTCGCCGATGGCCGGAGTGCAGCAGATGACCTTCGGATCAGGCACCAGCAGTATGGTCTCGTAGTCCGGCCAATTGCCGTAGCCCCACTGGACGGTCATATCGATGTCGTCGCGTCCGAAATCGGGCAGATCGACCATCGTCGTCAGGCGCAGATCCGCACCGGGCAATATCTCCCGGAACAGAGATAGGCGAGGCAGCAAATAGTGGGTCGCGAAATAGGGGCTCGCATTCAGGTTGATGCGGTCCCGGTAATTCGACTTGGTGACGCGGCGAACACCTTCGGAAAATTCGTCGAACCCAGCTTTGACATAGTGCGAGAGAAGGATGGCAGACTCGGTCAATTCGACCGACCGCCCCTTGCGTTCGAACAGTGTCACCTGAAGCGTGTCCTCCAGTAGCTTGATCTGCTGTCCGACGGCCTGCGGCGTGACCAGCAATTCATCCGCCGCCTGCCGGAAGCTCTTGTGCTGCGCGACGGCGTGGAAGACGCGAAGCGCATTCAGCGAGGGAAGGCGAAGCTTGCCGGTCATCGTCTATTCCACCTCCTTTCGCTTGCGTTCCTGTTGGACAATTCAGCGCCGCCGGCGCGCGAAAATAGCTCAGGCGTATATATAACCACCTGAAACAATTACGTTTTCTCCGGTCATGTAGGTATTCTTGGGGCCGCCGGTCATGAGAACCCACTCGGCAATCTCCGCAGGCTCGGCGCCACGACCCAGCGGGCTCGCCTTGGCCAGTTCCTCGAGGAAGCCGAGGGCCTTGGCCCGCTCCGTGGCCATGCCTGCGGGGGCCACCGAATTGACCAGGATCCCGTGTTTTGCGACGTCATGGGCAAAGGAGCGCGTCAGGCTGACCACGGCGGCCTTGGTTGCCGCATAGTGGGCGTTCTGCGGATGCGCCTTGAAGGCATCGACAGAGGTCAGGTTGACGATCCGGCCACGCACATGGCTCTTCGGCTCCTGCGATTGCATGTGGCGAACGGCTGCCACCATCATATGATAAGTGCCCTTGATGTTGATGCCATTGGAGGCATCCCAATCGGCGTCGCTGATCTCGAGGAGCGGGCGGCGAGGGTAGATCGCGGCGCAATTGATCAGCGTGTCGATACGCCCGAGCTTCGAAACGATGGCGTCGAAGGCGGCGTGGCACTGAGGGCCGACCTGGATGTCGCACAGGGCGGCCGCGGTCGGCAGGCCGTTGGCCTTTGCCGGTGCGAGAGCGGCTTCGGCGGCGTCCTGGTTGATGTCGATGATGCCGATCTTTGCAGCCCCGGCCTCTACAGCCATCCTGGCCAAAAGCGCGCCGAGGCCAGCGCCGCCGCCTACGATCAGAACGGAAAGATCCTTCATTCCAGTTTTTCCTTACTTGGCGCCGCTTGGCGAGGTTGGCCATGTCGGCATGATGTCGAAACGGGTAACGTCGGCCCATGCGGGCAGGCCGAGTACCGCGACCACCATTCCGGCCACGTCATCCGGCTGCACCACTTTGCTGGCGTACATGGCCGCGCGCGCCTTTGCGTCGAGGATGTCCTGGTAGAGCTGCGTCTCGACACGGCCGGCGACGATCTCGGTGACACGGACGCCTGATGGGGAGAGGTCGGCGCGCAACGCGGCGGCAAAGCCTGATATCGCCGCCTTGGTGGCCGAATAGACGGCAATGTTGGAATATGCCGCGTGGCCCGCGGTGGAGCCGGTGAACAGGATGTGGCCAGCCTGCCGCTCGCGCATCTGCGGAACGACGAGGCGGGTAAGCAGGATTGCCGCGCTGAGGTTGACCTCCAGCGTGGTGTCGATGTCGGAGATTTTCATGTCGGCGAAATTGCCCAACGGTGGCATGATCCCGGCATTATTGATCAGCACGTCGATGGTCAGATCCGCCAGAACAGCTTCCAGCGCCTCGCGATCGGTCACGTCGACGGCGATGGGCACGATGCCGGATCGCTCGGCCTGCAACGCCTTGAGCGCGGCCTGGCTGCGCCCGACCGCATAGACATCGTAGCCGGCGTCGCTCAGTGCGATCGTCATGGCCCGCCCTATGCCGCTTGTTGCACCTGTGATGAAGGCTGTCGTCACGTTGGCTTCCCTGATTGCCTGATTCAGTCTGCGGCCTGGGCCGATGCCGCGAAACCAAGAAAACCAGCAAAAAGGAAAGATAAACTTTCGAATTCTCTTCTCCCGCCCGAAACCTGGACAGGTGGTGACCTCGGCGCCGAGGCTGAAAACCGAAGGAAACGACGGGAAAACGATGTTCTCAACCTGCGGGAAACGGTTCAGGTCAGCTGGCGGAGCCAAAACATGGCTTTCGCAATGCGGTGGCTAATCTGGGTGAGTGCGAATGCCTGGGTGATCGAAGCCGGGGCCTATCCGCCGGTCGAAACAGGCCTCTTCATATCGGTAAAGAGCGAGGCCGCAGCCGCCTGCTGCTCTGCCTCTGTCGCCGCGACGCCCGAAGCCCGTGCCAAAGCGCGCACACGCCCGAGGCTGTTGTGCAGATGCTTGCGCATGGCCTGGCGAGCGGCACGACCGTCCTGCCTTTCGATGGCATCCACGATGGTTTTGTGCTCGTTGTGAATGCGTGCGTAATAGCTGTCCTTGAGCGCCGGCGTGACCACGTAGCCCAGTTGAAAGCGTGGAACGATCATCGGCCTGAGATAGCTCAGGAAGCCGTGGATGAATTCGTTGCGCGCGGCTTTGGCGATCGCCAGATGGAAATCATAGTCATAGTGGATCTGGACCACAGCGGGATCCGCTTGCTGGGCGTCGACCTGTTCCATCAGGGTTCGGATTCCACTCGCCTCCGCATCGGTGCGCCGTTCCGCGCATAGCCCGGCGGACTCCACTTCCACACTCAATCTCAGTTCGAGCAGGGCAATGGTTTCCGGCAAGGTCCTCAGCGCCTCGTCCGGTATCGAGAAATTGCGCGGCGCCGGCGTTTCGCTGACGAACATGCCGCGGCCCTGCTGCGGCACCACCATCCCTTCGGAGCGCAATCGCGCCACCGCTTCCCGCACCACCGTCCGGCTGACGTCGTACTCGGCACAAAGCTCCGCCTCGGTCGGCAATTGCGCGCCGGGAAGCAGAGATCCGGAACGGATCTTTTCGGACAGACTCTCCGCCACGACAGTGGAAAGCGGTTTGCGCTTCGTCATCAGTCTCCCCTTAGCCAGATTCGCGATGATGCCCGAACCGGCAAGGCCATTCAAACCGCCGCGGTGACGATCAGCTCGACCAGCATTCCAGGCTTGGCCATCCGTCCTTCGCCGGAAGAGCGCGCGGGTGCATGCTCCTTCGGCATCCATCCGTCCCAGACCGTGTTGACCTCGTCGAAATCCCTGATGTCGTCCAGCCACATCTGCACGTGAAGGATACGTGTCTTGTCCGTACCGGCCTTGGCAAGCAGGACGTCGACCTTGCCAAGCGCCTCGCGCATCTGGTCGGCTGCGGACTGACCCGGCTTTGCGACCTGGCCGGTGAGGTAGAGGGTGCCATTGTGGATGACCCCGTGGTGGATGCGGGTGTCGAAGTCGAAGCGCTTGATGTCACTCATTGGATTGTCCTTGTCAGATTTCCGGCCTCCGCCGGATGGGTCAGATTTCCGGCCTCCGCCGGATGGGTCAGATTTCCGGCCTCCGCCGGATGGACTCAGATTGCCGGCGTCTGGCGGATGGGGTTTCCCTGCAGATATTGTGCGTAGGGCGCCTGAACGAGCCAGCCGGCGTCGACGGGCAGGGTGACGCCGGTTATCGATGCGGCCCGGTCGGAGCAGAGGAACAGTGCGGCCTCGGCAACGTCGCGCGGCTCGACGAAGCGGCGCAGCGCGGTGGTCGCCTGGATGGCTTCGGGGTTGCGCTCACCCTTGGCGATCCTGGCTTTCAGCCCGTCCGAAAGCGTGTAGCCGGGTGCCACCGCATTGACGCGTACGCCGTGCGGACCGAGCTCGGCGGCCAGGATCTGGGTCAAGGCCAGGACGGCATGCTTTCCGGGCGTGTAGGCGGGCAGGGACAGCGGCGCGAAGGAGGCAAGCGAGCCGACGTTCAGGATCGCGCCTCGCCCGGCAGCCGACATCAGCCGACCGAACACCTGGCAACCCAGCAAGGTGCCGCGATAGTTCACTCGCCACATCCTCTCGTCTTCGTCCAGATCCTGGTCGAGGACGTGCTTGCCACTCTGCAGGATGCCGGCGCAGTTGACGACGACGTGCGGGGTACCGAACGCGTCGCTGACGGCCTGCGCCAGCGCTTCCACCGAGCCGGATTCGGCGACATCGGTCTGGACAAACAGCGCGCGCGGTGCGCCGACCGCCGCGCAGGCGCCAACCGCCTCATCGCCCCGTGCCGCATCCCTGCCGGCGACCACCAGATGGTAGCCGTCCTCGGCGAAGCGCAGCGCTATCGCGCGTCCGATGCCGGAAGTGC
>NZ_RZPL01000350.1:0-5720 GCF_004022805.1 Mesorhizobium sp. M7A.F.Ca.CA.002.04.1.1
CGCCAGGCCGATCTCATTGCCCTCTACCGGCAAGGTGTCGCCACGGCCGCGTCCGGCCTGTCTCATCCGGTCCAAACTGCCGAATATGTGACGCTGGGCGCTCGGGCCAAAGATGCCGATGCGAAAGCGATGCCTGGCGATCCGCTGAAGTGCGACATGGTCTGCACGGTCGGCGGCTACGCCTCCGACATGTCGCGCAACTTCACCTTCGGGCCGCCATCCGCCGAGCAGGCCGAACTGCACGCCATTGCCGAGCGGGCCTTTGACGACGGGCTGGCGTCCCTTGTTGCGGGAACCACGCTCGCCCACGTGCATTGCGTCGCCACCGACAGCCTGGCGCGGCAAGGGCTGCGCACCTACCGCCGCGGCCATTTCGGCCATGGCGTCGGCCAGTCGGTGTTTTCCGAACAATGGCCGTTCATCGCCGCCGACAGCGATGTCGTGATCGAAACCGGCATGGTGCTGGCCTTCGAGATCCCGCTCTACATAGACGGCCTCGCCAGCTTCAATCTCGAGGACCAGTTCCTGATCACGCCGGACGGGCCCAAGCCGATGAACAGGCTGCCGCGACGGCTGGAGAGGATTGGATAACGAGGCGGGTCACTGCAGGGACAGCGCTCTACGCCCCCCTTGCCCTACCGGGCATCTCCCCCTCAAGGGGGGAGATTGGCAGCTTCGCCGTCTCGCCCACCTTACCGTGTAGATGATTTGGCGAAGGCTGTTGAGCGCGTAATCTCCCCCCTTGAGGGGGAGATGTCCGGCAGGACAGAGGGGGCGCCACGGAACTCGGCGGTGGGGTGCCAAGCACCTAACCACTCACCGCCGGCCTTCTCCCCCTCCACGGCATCTCTTGTTCCAGCTGCGCCGACGCGGCCAGCACCGTTGCCTCGTCGCCGTAGCGGCCGACCAGCTGCACGCCGATCGGGACGCCGTCTTTCGACCAGCCGAGCGGCAGCGAGATCGCCGGCTGGCCGGAGATGTTGAAGGGGAAGGCAAACACCGCGTCCGTCCATTTGGCATTGTAGCGGTCGATATCCGTCTCCGACATGTCGTAATAGCCGAGCGGGCGCGGCAGCTGCGTCAGCGTCGGGGTGATGAAGAGATCGTAGGCGCCAAGGTCGCCGACGATGTCGCGGCCGACCTGCCTGAGCTGCTCGACGTCGGAGATGTGCCTGGTGCCGCTGGTCGCACGGCCGCGCTCGATGATCGCGAAGGTCACCGCCTCGACATCGCCCGGTGTCACCGACCGCCCCATCACCGTTTCAAGGTAGTCGAAGGTCGCCGCCGTCTGCACGCAGGTCATGTTGGTGTAGGTCTTCCACACAGCATCGGCGTCGAGCGGCATGTCATGCTCCTCGACATGGTGGCCGAGCCGCTCGAGTACAGCCACGGTCTCCAGCACCGCCGCCTTCACCTCCGGATCGATCGCGGTGCCGTTGGGCGGCGTGACGGAAAAGCCGATGCGCAGCTTCGTTGGCGCCCGCGCCGACAGGCTGAGCCAGCTGCCATCAGGAACCGGCGGCGTGTAGGGGTCGCCCGGCAGCGCGCCGGCGACCGCGTCGAGATAGGCCGCCGTGTCGCGCACCGTGCGCGAGCAGCAGAGGAAATAGGCGCCGCCATACCAATAGTCGCCGAACGGCGCAAGGCTGACGCGGCCGCGCGACGGCTTCAGGCCGACGATGCCGCAGCAGGAGGCCGGGATGCGGATCGAGCCGGCGCCATCGCTGGCTTCGGCGATCGGCACCATGCGCGAAGCAATCGCCGCGGCCGCTCCGCCGCTGGAGCCGCCGGGCGTGATGCCTTCCTTCCACGGGTTCTTCGTCGCGCCGTAGAGCTTTGGCTCGGTGGTGATCGACCAGCCATTTTCTGGGGCGTTCGACTTGCCGACCAGCACCAGCCCGGCCGCCTTCATGCGGCGAACCACTTCGGTGTCGAAATCGGCGACGACATCTTTCAGGTAGAATGAGGAGTTGGTGTTCGGC
The DNA here is from genome assembly GCF_004022805.1 of Mesorhizobium sp. M7A.F.Ca.CA.002.04.1.1. NCBI lineage: Bacteria > Pseudomonadati > Pseudomonadota > Alphaproteobacteria > Hyphomicrobiales > Phyllobacteriaceae > Mesorhizobium > Mesorhizobium sp. M7A.F.Ca.CA.002.04.1.1. Next base: position 1,983 of record NZ_RZPL01000350.1, read on the forward strand.
GCCCCGGTCCAGGACGAGGCCAGCTCCTTGAGCAGGAATGGCACGCCGGCGAAGGGCGCTGATGTGTCGACCGTCTGCGCCTGGCCGCGCGCCATGTCGTAGAGGCGATGGATGACCGCATTGAGCGTCGGGTTGAGCCGCTCGACCAGCGTGATCGCCGCTTCCACCAGCTCCGCCGGGGTAACGTCGCCGCGCTTCACCAGCGCCGCAAGGTCCAGCGCGTCGGACTCGGCATAGGTTTTCAGCAGACTGTCGGTGACGGCGGCCATATCTCTCTCCTTCGGCGGATAGCTTGTGTTGATGCTGCTCCTGCGGAGAACTGTATTGGGGCATCGGCCCCCTCACCCAGCCTCCGCTTCGCTCGGCTGACCTCTCCCCGAGGGGAGAGGAGACTTGCAGCGCCAGCGCCACCCTCTTCTCCCCAACGGGGAGAAGGTGGCCGCGAAGCGGCCGGATGAGGGGGGCTGGCGCGACTTCAGGCCAGGTCGATGGTCCGTCCCAGTGCGATGCTCTGCTCGGCGGCCAGCACGATGCGCAGGCTGTTGACCGCCGCATCCATCTGCTCGGTGAGGTCGAGATCCTCGCGGATGGCGCGCAGGAAGAAGGCCTGCTCGCGATCGCACAGTTCCTGGTGGCCGGGTTCGTCCTCCATGCTGACGATCTCGTCGGGTTTGGAGAAATTCTTGTCGCCGTCGACAGCGGCATAGTGGATCTTCAGCGCATCGGTCTTGGTGTGGCGGTCGATGTCGGCGGAATTCGAAACCTCTGCCAGCTCGGCAACACTGCTTGCCTGCTGGCCGGCGACGATCGACACCGCGCCCTTGGGGCCGACGACGTCCTTCACGAAATAGGCCGTCTCGCTCATCATCGGGCCCCAGCCCGCCTCGTACCAGCCGACCGAACCGTCATCGAAGGTGACGTGCAGATGGCCGTAATTCTGCTTGTCGGCTTCCGCCCAGAGCTTGGCGCCGATGCCGTGCACGCGCACCGGCTTGGCGCCGGTCAGCTGGCACATGACGTCGACATAGTGGACGCCGCAATCGACGATCGGGATCAGCGAATCGATCAGGTTCTTGTGCCAGTGCCAGGCGCTGCCGCTGCTCTGCTGGTTGAGGTTGAGCCGCATCACCAGCGGCTTGCCGAGCGTCTTGCCGACCTCGATGAACTTGATCCACGACGGATGCACGCGCAGAATATAGCCGAGCACCAGCTTGCGGTTCTTGGCCCGCGCCGCCGCGACCACCTTCTCGGCATCCTCGTTGTTGGTGGCGAGCGGCTTTTCCATGAACACATGGCAGTTGGCGGCGATTGCCTTCAGCGCGTATTCGGCGTGGGTGTTCGGCCAGCTGTTGATCGAGACGGCGTCCGCTTTTGTTTCCTTCAGCGCCTGGTCGAAATCCTCGTAGAGTGGGTAGCCGGCTAACTCTTCCGGAATCTTCGTGTTGCTCTTGATCGACCGGCTCATGATGCCGACGATCTCGAAACCGTCGAGCCGGTGATAGGCGCTGGCATGCGACGCACCCATATTGCCGAGACCCACCACCAGCACTTTTACCTTGTCGGACACCGAATATCTCCCAGGTTTTGATTGAATTGTGCGCGGCGATCGGTTGCCGCTCGTATGTCTATCCGAGACAATCACCTCAGGTCAGCGCCGCCGCTCATTGCCCGGCCCTTTCCTCTCCCCCGTCGATCGGGGGAGAGGTGTCGAGCGAAGCTCGACGGAGTGGGGGTCGAGACCCTCGCCGCGCGCTTGAGGTCTCTTGCTCGTCAGATTGTGCCTGTCTTGTGGCGACTGCGCGTTTGACGAACGCCTTTCCCCACTCCGTCGCCGCTTCGCGGCGCCACCTCTCCCCCCTCCGGAGGGAGAGGAAAGGAGCCAAGGCAGGGTAATGGAGGGCGGCCGACATGACCCGTTGCGCAGCCCTACTTCACCGCCGAATCGAACAGATGCGCCTTGATCTTCTCGACATCGAGCGCGGCAAAACCTTCCGACAGCTTGACGCCGTCGGCATCGGCCTTGACCTTGGCCTTGTCGAAATCATTGGCCGGGCCGATCAGATCGTTGGTGCAGACATCCTCGGCCTTCACCGGAGCGGTGATCTGGCCGATCTTGTGGATTTCGTCGAAGAAGCCCTGCCAGCTCGCCATGTCGTGCGAGCCCCAGCCGCCGCGCTTGTCCATGTCGCCGCGGAAAACGTTGATCTGCTGCAGGATCGAGGTGGTGCCGAGCTCCGGCCCGAGATTCTTGGCCAGCGTCGGGAACTGCTCGAACACCGCTTCGACCGCCGCGCGTGGATTCTGGTAGCCGAATTCGAGGCCCATCGCCCAGCCGCGCAGGTACTTTTCCAAAAACGCCTTGCGGTCGGGATCCTCGAGATCGGCGGCACGCACGACGAAGGTGTTGGCCGGCAGCTTCGAATTCTGCACGCCGAGCCAGTATTCGAAGTCGAGCCCCTTGGCGATCCATTCGGCGCGCAGCCCTTCCCACGACAGGGCGGCGTCGCCCTGGCCGCCGGCCAGCGCCGTTCCCCAGGTCGGCCAGCCGGCCTCGACATATTTCACCTTCTTGATGTCGACGCCCTGCGCGGCCAGCAGCGGGTCGGTGATCGACTGCCAGGCGGCGGAGCCGAGCAGGATGGTCTTGCCTTCCAGCTTCTTCAGGTCGTTCGATCCCTCGCCCTTGCGGAAGGCGATGCTGAACGTGTCGCGCGCGCCCATATGGAACACCGACTTCAGCTTCATGCCGTTCTGGATGGCGAAGGAGAACACGCCGGGCGACGGGAAGCCCATATCGGCCTGGCCGACATCGACGAACTTCACCGTCGCGGTGCCGTCCGATGGTCCCGGCTGCATGTCGGTGTCCAGCCCGTCGAAATAGCCGGCCTTCTTGGCCGCCCAGTAGGGATAGTCGTCGAGCACTTCGAGCGTGCCGCGCGGCGAGATCCAGGTGAATTTTCCGTAGGGTTCGGCCCTGGCCTTCAGGCCGGTGGCGCCAAGCGCCGTCGCCGTCACCAGCCCGGCGCCGGTGACCTGCAGGAAGTAGCGGCGGCTGATCCCCGCCGGGTTGATCGAGTTCTCTTTGGTCATGGCATTCCCCTTTTTTGTTTGATGTCAGTTTCTTGCCGCCCGCCTCCCGGGCGCCGTCATATCCCTGTGTTCAAGCCTCCCAGCTCGCCCATTTCTTGCCGATCAGGAAGAACAGCACGTAGATCAGGATGCCGAGCGTCGACAGGATCAGCACCACTGCGAAGAACTGCGGCATCTGGATCATCGACGAATAGGTGGTCAGCCGGTTGCCGAGGCCGAAACCGCCGCCGACCATTTCCGCGCCGACCGCGGTCAGCAGGCCGAAGATGGCGCCGATCATCAGCCCGACCAGGATCATCGGCAGCGCCATCGGCGCACGGATCTTCCAGAAGATCTGCAGGGTGCTGGCGCCATAGGAACGCGCCAGCGCAATCTTGGCGCTGTCGACGCGGCGAAAGCCTGTCGCCGCATTGATCATCACCATCGGCCCGGCGGCCAGTGCCACCGCGATGATGCGCGGCGTGTAGCCGAAGCCGAAGCGCAGGATCAGAAGCGGCACCAGCGCCAGCATCGGCGTGGTGACCAGAAGCAGGATGTAAGGCGCGACGATCTTCTCTGCGAACGGGAATTGGGTGATGACGGCGGCCAGCACCAGGCCGATGATGGCGCCGATGGTGAAGCCGGACACCAGCTCGACCAGCGTGTAGC
>NZ_RZPL01000351.1:0-5711 GCF_004022805.1 Mesorhizobium sp. M7A.F.Ca.CA.002.04.1.1
GGACGGGTGGTTCGTGCGCATGTCGGATGCCGATTGGGACAGCGTGATCGAGGTCAATCTGACCGCCGTTTTCCGGCTCACCCGCGAACTCACCCATCCGATGATGCGCCGCCGCCATGGCCGCATCATCAACATCACCTCGGTGGTCGGCGTGACCGGCAATCCCGGCCAGACCAATTACTGCGCCTCCAAGGCCGGCATGATCGGCTTCTCCAAGTCGCTGGCGCAGGAGATCGCCACCCGCAACATCACAGTTAACTGTGTTGCACCAGGCTTCATCGAATCGGCAATGACCGACAAGCTCAACGACAAGCAGAAAGAGGCGATCATGGCGGCGATCCCGACGCGGCGCATGGGCACCAGCGTCGAAGTCGCGTCCGCCGTCGCTTATCTCGCCTCCAACGAAGCCGCCTACGTCACCGGCCAGACCATCCACGTAAATGGCGGCATGGCTATGATTTGAACGAGGTTCTGCAGCAACGCCGGCGGGTTGTGTAAAGAGACCATTTCGGCTTGGACCTCAGCTATTTTTCGTGTAATGCGGCCCGCAACCCGGCGGTTCGGGCAAAAATCGGTCCGTAGTCGTTGCGTTTCCGGCAGGACCATCTTTCAGCTTGATTAGCGGCATTCTGCCCGCTAACGAAGACAGACAAACAAAAGACGAGGATGCCCAAATGAGTGACACCGCAGAGCGCGTCAAGAAGATCGTCATCGAGCACCTTGGCGTCGATGCCGACAAAGTGACGGAGCAGGCGAGCTTCATCGATGATCTGGGCGCCGACAGCCTCGACACGGTCGAACTCGTCATGGCGTTCGAAGAAGAATTCGGCGTCGAGATCCCCGACGACGCGGCCGAGACCATCCTGACCGTCGGCGATGCCGTGAAGTACATCGACAAGGCTTCGGCCTGACGCTTTCTGCAGTCATCACCGGGGAGGACCTGCGATGAGGCGTGTCGTCGTCACGGGCCTTGGCTTGCTGTCGCCGTTCGGCATGGGCTTCGAGCACAGCTGGAAGGAGCTTCTGACCGGCCGCAGCGCTGCCAAGCGCATCACCGAGTTCGAGGTGGAGGACCTTGCTTGCAAGATCGCCCACGTCATTCCGCGTGGTGACGGCAGCAATGCCACCTTCAATCCCGAGGCCGTGCTCGAGCCGAAGGAATTGCGCAAGATCGGCGACTTCATCCTGTACGGGATTGCCGCCGCCGACGAGGCGCTGAAGGATTCCGGCTGGGAACCCAAGACGCATGAAGAGCAATGCGCCACCGGCGTCCTGATCGGCTCCGGCATCGGCGGCATCGAGGGCATCGCCGAGAACGCGATGATCCTCAAGGAACGCGGCCCGCGCCGCATCAGCCCCTTCTTCATCCCGGGCCAGATCATCAATCTCGTCTCCGGGCAGGTTTCGATCCGGCACGGGCTGAAAGGCCCGAACCATGCCGTCGTCACGGCCTGTTCGACCGGCGCGCACGCCATTGGCGATGCTGCCCGGCTGATCATGTGGGGCGATGCCGACGTGATGGTCGCCGGTGGCGCCGAAGCGCCGGTGACGCGGCTGTCGATCGCCGGGTTCGCCGCATGCCGGGCACTGTCGACGGAACGCAATGATTCGCCGCAAACGGCGTCGCGCCCCTATGATCGCGACCGCGACGGCTTCGTCATGGGCGAGGGCGCCGGCGTTGTCGTGCTCGAGGAGCTCGAACATGCCAAAGCACGCGGCGCCAAGATCTATGCCGAGGTGACGGGTTATGGTCTCACCGGCGACGCGCATCACATCACGGCGCCCGCCGAGGATGGCGATGGTGCCTTCCGTTGCATGACGGCGGCACTCAACCGGGCCAAGCTTACGCCTGCCGACGTCGACTACATCAACGCGCACGGCACCTCGACCATGGCCGACACGATCGAGCTCGGCGCTGTCGAGCGGCTTGTCGGCAATGCCGCATCGAAGATCTCGATGTCGTCGACCAAGTCGTCGATCGGCCATCTGCTTGGGGCGGCCGGTGCCGCCGAAGCGATCTTCTCGATCCTTGCCATCAGGGACAATGTCGCGCCGCCGACCATCAACCTCGACAACCCCGAACGCGAAACCGCGATCGACCTGGTGCCGAACAAGCCGCGCGCCCGCCAGATCGACGTGGCGCTGTCCAATTCGTTCGGCTTTGGCGGGACCAATGCGTCGCTGGTCTTCCAGCGCTACAATGGCTGATCGTCCGGCTGCCGGGCGACGCTTTGGCGTGCCGTCAATTTTGCCATATTCGCCTCTACTCTGCCGCTGGGGATTCGTTGGGCGATCAAACGGTAGGGCGAAATGAACACAAATCCGGCAGGCAACGGAGAATTCGGGCAACGGCCGGCAACATCCGGACCGATCGTGCCGAAAACGGCCAGCGAGGCGTTGCGGCCAGAGGCCGGCACGCCGCCGCCGAAGCGCTCGCGTGCGTCACGCAGCCAGGTCGTCGTGTTCATGAACTTCGTCATCTCCTCGGTGATGCTGGTGGTTCTGGCGGCCGGCGTCGCGGTCTATTTCGGCAAGCAGGAATTCACCGAGCCCGGACCCTCCGCTAATGGCGATACCTTCCTGGTCAAGCCGAACACCGGCGTCCAGGATATCGCCGACCAGCTCGAACGCCGCGGACTGATCAGTGATGCCCGGGTATTCCGCCTTGGCGTGCGCGCCTTCGGCAATGATTCGGCGCTGAAAGCCGGCGAGTACGAGATCAAGCCCAGGGCTTCCATGCGCGATATCATGGAGCTTCTGAAGAGCGGCAAGTCGGTGATGTATTCGCTGACCATCCCTGAAGGACTGACTGTCGACCAGGCATTGCAGCGCATCGCCAAGGAGACTGCCTTGAGCGGCGACATGCCGGCAACCACGCCGCCGGAGGGCAGCCTCGCCACCGACACGCTGCGCTTCACGCGCGGCGCGACACGCCAGCAGATGGTCGACAAGCTGCTTGCGGATCAGAAGAAGCTGGTTGACGATGTCTGGCAGCGGCGCGCGCCGGACCTGCCGCTGGCCAACGTCGAGGAGTTCGTCACGCTGGCTTCGATTGTCGAGAAAGAGACGGGCAAGGGTGACGAGCGTTCACGGGTTGCCGCCGTCTTCCTGAACCGGCTTGCCAAGGGCATGCGCCTGCAATCCGATCCGACCATCATCTACGGGCTGTTCGGCGGCAAGGGAAAGCCGGCGGACCGGCCGATCTACCAGTCGGATATCCAGAAACAGACCCCCTACAACACCTATGTGATCAACGGCTTGCCGCCGACGCCGATCGCCAATCCGGGTCGTGCAGCGCTGGAGGCGGTGGCCAATCCGTCGAAGACCGACGACCTCTATTTCGTCGCCGACGGCACCGGTGGGCACGTCTTTGCCGCGACGCTGGACGAGCACAACGAGAATGTCGCCCGCTATCGCGCTCTGCAGAAGAAGCAGGCGGATGACGTCGCCAAAGCCGCCAAGACGACCGGCGGCGGCGACAGCGATGCCGTCAAGCCGGCGGACGGTGGGCCGGCCGACAGTGGGCCTGCTGACGGTGCCGACGACAGCGGCGGTGACGCGGGCGCTGCCCAGTAGAATGAAGAAAGGCGTTGCCCGACAGGCGACGCCCTGACATTTGCAAGAGCGCCGCGCGTCCGATTTCGACGCGCCTGCGGCGCAGTCATTTTCAAGCCGCACTTGCTCTGTCCGGAAAGCCGGTTCGGGGCAATGTGCCAGGGACGTGTGGGCGATATGAATTTGCAGAGCATGACCGGTTTTGCACGTGCCGTCGCCGAGCACGAAGGCACTTCGATCGCCTGGGAGGTCAAGTCCGTCAACGGCAAGAGCGTCGAAGTACGGCTGCGGCTGCCGCAAGGCTTCGAGCGGTTGGAACCGGCTGTCCGGCAGATACTTCAGAAACGTTTTGCACGCGGCAATTTTCAGGCGACGCTGACCATCGGCCGTGCCGTCGGCGCGCAGGCGCAGCCGGTCGTCAACGAAGCCTTCCTGAAGGACCTGGCCGGGCTCGCCAAGCGGCTGCAGGAGCAGTTCGGCGTTGCTGCGGCGACCTCGGATGGACTGCTGTCGCTGCGCGGCGTGCTCGACATTCCCGAAACTGTCGAAACCGAGGAGGCGAGGGCCGCGCTCGATGCCGCGATCATGGCCGCGCTCGAAGTGGCCTTGAACGGGCTTGAACAGGCACGGCAGGGCGAAGGGGCCGCGCTGGCTTTGCTGCTGTCGGGTCATATCGACACAATCGAGGCGCTGACGCTGCGGGCAGAAGTGGATCCATCCCGCGAGACCGCGGTGATCCGGGAACGCATCGCCGAGCAGGTCAGGCTGCTGATGGACGCTTCCGCCAATTTGGATGCCACCCGACTGCACATGGAGGCCGCGTTCCTGGCCACCAAGGCCGATATTCGCGAAGAGATCGACCGGCTGAAAACGCATGTCGCATCCGGCCGGGCACTGCTGGTGGGCGGCGGCGCGGTCGGTCGCAAGCTCGATTTTCTGGCACAGGAATTTAACCGCGAATCGAATACGCTGTGTTCCAAGTCGAATGCCGCCGCCATCACCGCGATCGGGCTGGACCTGAAGGCGGTGGTCGACCAGTTTCGTGAACAGATCCAGAATCTGGAGTAGCCGATGGTTGCCAAGGATTTGGGGTCCCGCATTCGCCGCCGGGGCCTGATGCTCGTCCTGTCGTCGCCGTCCGGCGCCGGCAAGTCGACGATCGCGCGCAATCTTCTGGAAAGCGATTCCAGCCTCGAACTGTCGGTCTCGGTCACCACCAGGCCGCGCCGCGGCAGCGAGATCGAAGGCGTCCACTATCATTTCCGGACGATGCGCGAATTCGAGCGGCTTCGTGATTCAGACGCGCTGCTGGAGTGGGCCGAGGTGCATGGCAATTGCTATGCGACACCGCGCGAGCCTGCCGAACTGGCGCTGTCTGAAGGGCGCGACATGCTGTTCGACATCGACTGGCAGGGCGCCCAGCAGCTCAAGGAGAAGATGCGCGCCGACATCGTCTCGATCTTCATCCTGCCGCCATCGATGAAGGAGTTGAAGGCACGGCTGAAGCGCCGCGCCGAAGACCAGGAAGCGGTGATCGAAACGCGGTTGAAAAACGCCCGCAACGAGATCGAGCACTGGAAGGAATATGATTTCGTCATCGTCAATGACGACCTCGACCGCGCCTTCGCCGAAGTGCGCGGCATCGTCGTCGCCGAGCGGCTGAGACGCGACCGCCGGCCAGGCCTGTTCGATTTCGTCTCGGGACTGTTGGACGAGAAGACGGGTTGAGGCTGTGAAGCGCCAATCTCCCCCACGAGGGGGCAGATCGGCAGCTTCTTACACCGCGTTTGTCAACCTTACAAACTCCTCGACGCTGAGCGTCTCGGCGCGGCGTGTCGGATCGATGCCGGCGCGGTCGAGCAGGGCCTCGCCGCCGAGGCTCTTAACGCTTTGCCGCAGCATCTTGCGACGTTGGCCGAAGGCGGCTTCTGTGACGCGGCCGAGTTTCTTCACCTCGGTGGGCAGGGGCATCGGGCGCGGCACAAGATGCACCACCGAGGAGGTGACCTTTGGCGGCGGCGTGAATGCCTGTGGCGGTACGTCGAAGGCGATCCTCGCCTCCGTCCGCCAGCCGGCAAGAACCCCCAGCCGGCCATAGCTGTCGCTGCCGGCGGGAGCGACGATGCGCTCGGCCACCTCGCGCTGGAACATCAGAG
>NZ_RZPL01000352.1:0-5709 GCF_004022805.1 Mesorhizobium sp. M7A.F.Ca.CA.002.04.1.1
GGAACAAGGCGCGTCTACACGGTGAGCGGCACTGGCTTCCTCAAACTCAACATCTGGCTCGATCAGTTCTGGGAAACCTGACCCGATCAACCGTTGTTGTAGGGGAAGAACTTGAAGTAGGGCTGCGCCTCCCCGATCACCCGAGCGAAGGCGGGGCGCTGCAGCAGGCGGTCGTGATAGCGCTTCACAGCCGGGTACCTGTCGCCCAACGGCTCGACCTTGTTGGCATAGAACAGCGCGGGGGAGGCTGCGCAATCGGCCATGGTGAAGCTGTCGCCCATCGCCCAGATCTTCGACTGCATGTCCTGTTCGATGATGGCGTAGGAATTGCGCAACCGGTCGCGAGCCTGCTCGACGCCGAACGGGTCGGTCTTGTCGCCGGGGCGCAACCGGTCGCCGACAATCTTCTGCATCGGCTCCTGCACATAGAAATCATAGAAACGGTCAGCTTGGCGGACGGCCAACGCCATGTCGATCTCGGCGGGAACGAGGTCGACCGGCCCCGGATAGTGCGCGGCCAGATATTCGACGAGGATGCTCGATTCCAGCACCGTACGGCCACGCGCATCGTCGCGCAGCGCCGGCATCTTGCCGGCCGGCGAGATCTTCAGGAAGGCCGCGCGCGATTCAGCATCGCCAAGGTCGACGATGACAGGCGTGAACGGCGTGGCGTTCTCGTACAGCGCGATCAACGGCTTCCAGCAGAAGGAGGCCAGCGGATGGAAATGAAGTGTCAGGGACATTTTTTGCTCGTCTGTTTCGTGGATTGTCGGTGGCCGCTACCCTGCGGCACGCCTGTTGCGGTTAGCCTTGTCCGTCAAACCAGCCTATGCTGCTTCAACCGGCTTGGACATGCGCGATGATCGCTGCGGACATCTCGGCCCAGTCGTCCGGATGCAGCTCGTGGCCGCCACCTTCGATGCGAATGAGTCTTGCGCCGGTGACCGTCTCGGCCAGCGCCTCGCCGTGTTCGACCGGAAAGATCGGATCCGCCGTGCCGTGAATGACCAGCAGCGGCGCCGCGATCTCGTGCAGGCGGCCCTTCCAGGCGGCGCCGCCCTTGAGCATGAAATGGTTGGTCGCGCTCAGGAAGCCGCCGGAGCGGTCGTAATCCTGCTCGACAAAGGCCCGTATCCCCGCCGCATCGAATGGATGCGTGGTGCTGGCGATCGCCCGTGCATCCCTGACGATGAAATCGACCACTTGACCACGGTCCGACCAATCGACTTTGGCGCCCTCGGCCGAGTGTTCCATGTAGGCTTCGGTCGTCCCGGGAAGGCCGGATGTGTCGATTCCCACCGGCGAACTGCTGATCACAGTCAGAGATACGACACGCGAGGGATGTTTCAACGCCACAAGCTGCGCGATCATGCCGCCCATCGACATCCCGACGACATGCGCCTTGCCGATGCCGTGGTCGTCCAGAACATGCATTGCATCGTCGGCCATATCATCGAACGTGTAGGGCGGCTCTCCCGGCTTGTATTTCGTCGAACGGCCGGTATCGCGATTGTCGTAGCGGATCACGAACAGGCCGGCACCGGCCAGTTTCCGGCAGAACGCCTCCGGCCACCACAGCATCGAGGCCATCGCTCCCATGATCAGCAACAGCGGCGGGTTCGCCGGATCGCCAAAGACTTCGGATATAATCTCAGGGCGTTCGGTGGTCCTCATCACGCAGTCTCCTCTCTGCAAAACTGATTGCATTTTGCAATCGGTTGCACGATAATAAAACTGCTACGATAATGCAACCGGTTTTGGAGAAAAATCTCATGAGCATGGATCGCCGGTCCGGGTGCCCGATCAATCTGTCGCTGGAAGTCTTCGGCGACCGCTGGAGCCTGATCATCCTTCGCGACATGATCTTCGGCGGCAGGCGCCATTTTCGCGAGCTGCTCAACGGATCGATGGAAGGCATCGCCTCCAACATCCTCGCCGACCGGCTGAAGCGCCTGATGGAGCTGGGCATGCTGACCAAGGCCGACGATCCCTCGCACAAGCAGAAGGCGATTTACAGCCTGACCGAGATGGCGATCACGCTGGTTCCGATCCTGGCCCATCTCGGCGCCTGGGGCCGCGTCTGGCTGCCGGTCAGCGACGAATTGTCGATCCGCGCCGAACTGCTGGAAAAGGGCGGACAGCCTATGTGGGACAAATTCATGGACGAGTTGCGGCACGAACATCTCGGCATGCCGCTCGATACAATGTCTGGCCCTTCTGTCCGCGCGACCTTGCAGGCCGCCTACGAGGCCGTGGTTGCCAGCAAGGCCCTCGCCGCCAGCCCGGCCGCGTAACCAACTTATTTTCCCGTTTTGGGGCCGGCTCTGCTAGAAGAAGCGGAAAATCACAATTCACGGGATTGGATAAGGTCTTGGTTGAGAACTCTCGGGATGCTGCCCGCGCACGCGCCGACCTGCGCTTCAAGAAGCAGGAAGAGGCGGCAACCGTCCGCCAGAAGGCGATGGCCGAATACGCCGCCGAGAGCGACGCCCGCCAGGCCAAGACCAACAAGCTGCGGGCACTGCGTCTCGCCAAGGAAGCGGAAGACCTCGCCAACGCGCCGGCGGAACCCGCCAAGAAACCGGCCCGCGCCAAGAAGAAGTAGCCCAGCCACGTCTGGAGCCATACAAGCGGCAACGCTTATCCGGAAGAGCCGGCGAAGGCTGTTTTCCATCCCGCCTTTTCACGCGAAGCAATTTCAACCGGAACCGGGATGTTATCTCACCCGCCGACGGTCGATGATCGACGCGTTTCAAACAGGAGACCGCCATGACCGCACTGCCGCTCGAAAAAGCCAGGCAAATCATCGAAACCGCCTTTGCCAAGGGCTCCGATCTCAAGCTCAAGCCGCTCGGCGTCTCGGTGCTCGACGCCGGCGGGCATCTGGTCGCCTTCCAGCGCCAGGACGGCGCCTCGTTCCTGCGTCGGCAAATGTCGGCCGGCAAGGCCTATGGTGCGCTCGCCATCGGCATGGGCTCGCGCAAAGTCGAGGCCTTCGCCAAGGAGCGCCCGCATCTCGTCGCCGGCATCTCGGACGTCTCGGGCGGGCGCGTGCTGCCGGTCGTCGGCGGCGTGCTGATCCGCGACAAGGCCGGTGCCATCATCGGCGCCGTCGGCATTTCAGGCGACACGTCGGACAATGACGAAGCCGCGGCAATCGCCGGCATCGAGGCCGCCGGTTTCACCGCCGATCCGGGGTGAGGTCGGGAACTTCGTCATCCACGGGCGGAGCAGGAGCGAGGCTCCGTCGCGCAGACCCGAGGATCCATTCCGTAACATCCGCCGTAGAGTGCAGCGGAGCAGAATTCTGGACCGCTGAAACGCTCACGTGTCGCGGCTTGGACCCTGGGGTCTGCGCCCGTCGCTACGCTCCTTGCTACGCCCTGGGATGACGACGTTAGGGGCGTTTGCGCCAACTGTCAGCGCAAGTGCCCGTCAAACTTCCGCCTTCCGCGCCGGGGGACCTAATTCAAATTGATGTCCCGGCTGGCCGACCGCATCGACACCGCGAATCCGGCCAGCACGTCGAACAGCGCGATGACCATCAGCGTGAAGAAGACGGAATGGGCCGCACCCTTCACCAGCAGGAATTCGACCAGGAAGGCCACGAAGACCAGCGTCGACAGAAGATGGTCCATGATCGAGGCGTTGGTGGTGCGCACCGACTTCGCCATTTCGAGGAACAGGAAGATCAGCCCAATCAGCACCATCAGATCGCCAAGCGTCATCGAGAACACGCCACCCGACATCATGCTGAATGAGAAGACCTCGCTTGCCCACGGATCGTCACCGCTGCCGAATATTCCCAGCAGTCCGAGATTGTAGAGCACGAAAGGCACGATCAGCAGCGGAATGGCACCGAACATCTGGCGTCTCCATGTGGGGGCAATCCTTTGTAGAATGCGCCACAGGCACGCCGTCAAGATGTTTCGATGGCAGCGTTGAACACGGTCGAAGACCGCACGCAACAACAATGTCAGCCGGTTGCCTGCAACGATTGCCGCCCACGCGTCGAGATGCGCGCTACCCCGCCCCCCAAACGCAAAAGGACCGGCCACTGGCCGGTCCTTTTGGAATTCAAACCTTTGGAAGGCTGGTCTCAGCTTTCCTTGGGCGTCAACACCTGGCGACCGCGATACATGCCGGTCTTCAGGTCGATATGGTGCGGACGGCGCATTTCGCCGGAATTCTTGTCCTCGACATAGGTCGGGGCCTTGAGGGCGTCGGCCGAGCGGCGCATGCCGCGCTTGGACGGAGAGGTTTTACGTTTCGGAACGGCCATGGATATGCTCCACTACATGGTCAAAAGCCCCGCCCGCCCTCGTGAAAGGGCCATGTCGGGGCCTAAATCTGAGAAAGTCGGGTGCCTATACACGCCCTGTGCCGTTTTGGCCAGCACTGGCGCGAATTTTTTTGGATCGGCTAGCGGAGACAACCGACATAGGCCCCCGAGCGGCCGGCTCGCCGCTCGATCAGATTGGCAAGCCGCCTCAGGCCAGGCCCGGGCTTGGCCGGATTGCGGGCGATCGGATTTGGCAAAGAGACCGCAAGCAGGGCGGCCTGCCGTCGCGACAGCTGTTTTGCCGAGACGCCGAAATGGTGCTGTGCCGCGGCCTCGATGCCGTAGATGCCCGGCCCCCACTCGGCGATGTTGAGATAGATTTCCATGATGCGCCGTTTCGACATCACCGCATCGAAATAGACGGCCAGCGGCAATTCGACCACCTTGCGCACCGAGCCCAGCGGCCGCGACCAGAGATACAGGTTCTTGACCGTCTGCATGGTGATGGTCGAGGCGCCGCGCGTCGCTTCGCCGGCCAGCGCATCGTCGACGACGCCTCTCAGCTCGCCGAGATCGACGCCACGATGAAAGCAGAACTGCCCGTCCTCCGACATGATGACGGAATTGGCCAGCACCGGCGACACGTCATCGATCGACACCCAGCGGCGGTCGTAACCGGAGAAGGTCGCCAGGTCCTTCAGCATCAGCGTCGAGACAGGATGCACGAAGAACGGCAGGTACAGAAATGTCAGCACGACCGGAATCAAGGCCAGCACCGCGGCCACGACGATGCCGCGCCGGACCCAGCGCTTGAGACCACGGCGGTTTACGCCCCGCGATCTCGTCGCCATGTCCAGCTTTTCGGTTTCATGATCGACGATCGGTTCCGCCAAGCCGCCCAACCCGTGCCAGAGAGCTCGTTTTGAAACGCGCTCCTGTGAGTCATGTGACGGTGTTTTCGAGAACCGGAGCGGAGCGTACATTAGAGTACGCAAGCACCGGAAGCGCAGAAAACGCCCTCAGATGACCGCAGGAGTAGAGTTTCCGAACGGGCTCATACTGCTCCGGCATAATGGCGCTTGCCTTCTTGCGCAACGTCTGAGTGTCGGCTACCGGTCCCGGCCATGACGAATGACGACCAAATGGCGTTCGAAATGGCGCTGATCAGGCGGGCAGCCGCCGTCGAGGTGCTGCTGCGGCGACTGCTCGACGACCGCGCGCTTTCGGGCGAGATCGCCCGGCCGGACCGGCTGATGGCGGCGATGCGCCATGGCGTGCTGAACGGCGGCAAGCGCCTGCGGCCCTTCCTGGTCATGGAAAGTGCCGCCCTTTTTTCCACCGACGGCGAGGCGGCACTGCGTGTCGCCGCCGCACTTGAATGCGTGCATTGCTATTCGCTGATCCACGACGATCTGCCCGCCATGGAC
>NZ_RZPL01000353.1:0-5708 GCF_004022805.1 Mesorhizobium sp. M7A.F.Ca.CA.002.04.1.1
GTCCTCGGGATGCGCGATACGCTCGAGACCGTAGAGCAGCAAGGCAAGTCCCGCCGATGTCAGGAAAAAACCGGGCCAGTCGAGCGGCTTGGGGTCGGCCTCGCGGTCGCCTGGGATGAAACGGGCGACCAGCGCCAGCCCGATCACGCCGAGCGGGATGTTGATGAAGAAATTCCAGTGCCAGGACAGATAGGTGGTGATGAAGCCGCCGAGCACCGGCCCGACCACCGGCGCAAACAGTGCTGGCCAGGTGATCAGCGCCATGGCGTTGAGCAGTTCGGATTTCGGCGCATTGCGCAGGACGAGAATGCGCCCAACCGGCGTCATCAGCGCGCTGCCGAGCCCTTGCACGACACGTGCGGCGACGAACTGGGTCAGGGTTTGCGAGAGGCCGCAGGCGAGCGAAGCCAGGGTGAACAGGACGATCGCCAGCAGGAAGATGTTGCGCGCCCCGAACCGGTCGGCGAGCCAGCCCGACAGCGGCACGAACACCGCCATGGTCAGCATGTAGACGGTGATGCCGATGCTCATCGCCACCGGCGACACGCCGAAGGAGGCGCCCATCTGCGGCAGCGATGTCGAGATGATCGTCGAATCCAGCAACTGCATGAAGAAGGCGATGGCGACGATCAGCGCCACGCGCCGCGCATGGATGGCCGTTTCGGACAAGGTTGCGGTCTCGGGAATGGCAGTCATGACGGAACCGGTTTGAACAGCATCTCCCCGGCGGCGTCCAGAGACGTCGCAACAAACTTTCGTGTGCCGCCATGGCCTGCTATGGAATGGATGGGGCCGTCGAGGAGAGTATACGCGTAACATGAAGCCCATCTACATCGACTACCTCAATGCCCTCGACATCGATGCCCTTGCCATGACCGATGGCGAAATCATCGCCGCCGTCGAGGCTGGCCTGGTGGCGCAAGGCAAGGGCCAGACGGTGATCGAACCGCGCGTCCATCTCGAGCCGGACCCGTCCTTCCACGGCCATTTCAATGTGTTGCGCGGCTACGTCGCGCCGCTCGACACGGCCGGCGTCAAGATCGTCGGCGACTATGTCGACAATTACCTGCATGGCCTGCCTTCCGAATTCGGCATCCTCAACCTGTTCGACCCGCGCACCGGCGCGCCGCGCGCCATCCTCGACGCCACCGTCATCACCGACATGCGAACCGGCGCCGTCACCGCCATCGGCGCCAGGCATCTGGCGCGCAAGAATTCCAAGGTGCTGGCCCATATCGGCGCGCGCGGCACCGCCTACTGGAATGTGCGCCTGCTCGACCATCTCTTCGACTTCGACGAGATTCGCGTCCATTCGCGCCGCCCGGAAAGCCGCGACGGTTTTGCCGCCGAACTCTCCGCCGATCTCGGCAAGACGGTCACAGCGGTGGCCGACTGGAAAAGCTGCATCGAGGGCGCCGACATCGTCGTCGAGGCCTCGCGGCTGCCGGAGCCGCAGCCGCTGCTGAGGACCGAATGGATCAAACGGGGCGCACTGGTCGTGCCCTATGGCACGATGAGCGCGGTCGAACTGTCGTTGACCGACATCATGCAGAAAATGGTCGTCGACGATTGGGGCCAGTGCAAGGGCGGCAAGTTCGGCTCGCTACGCGCCCATGTCGAGACCGGGCGGCTGAGCGAGCAGACGCTGCATGCCGAGCTCGGCCAGATCGCCGCCGGCCTGAAAGTTGGGCGCGAAAGCGACGACGAAACGATCCTGTTCTGGCATCGTGGCCTGTCGCTGTCTGATATCGCATTGGGCAAGGCGATGCTGGCCAAGGCGCAGGCGCAAGGCATCGGCCAGAGACTGCGCTTCGCATGAGCGCGCTCGTCCTCACCGGAACCGGCGTCGGCGTTGGCGATGTCGCTGCGGTCGCCCGCGATGGGCGCAAGGTGGAGATCGGACCCGATGTCATCGGCAGGCTGGAGAAGGCACGAAAAGTGCTCGACCAGGCTGCAGCGTCCAGCCAGCAGATCTATGGCTTGAACACCGGGCTCGGCGCCAATCTCGGCACTGCTGTAGAGGGCGATGCCGGAGCCTTCCAGCGCCAGTTGCTGGAGGGACGCAGCGGCGCCGTCGGCGAAGGATTGCCGGTCGATGCCGTGCGGGCAAGCATGGCCGCGCGTGCAGCGATGCTGTCGGTTGGCGGATCCGGCCTTTCGTCTTCCGTCTTCGTTGCTTTGCTCGACGCGCTCAATGCCGGCGTCCATCCCGTCATGCCCTCGCTCGGTTCGATCGGAGCCGGCGACCTGGTGCTGATGACGGCACTCGCCCGCATGCTCACCGGCGAAGGCGAAGCCGACTATCAGGGCCGTCGCATACCGGCGGCCAAGGCGCTGATGATGGCGCGCCTCGCCCCGATCAGCCTGGCGCCCAAGGACGGGCTATCGCTGATCAACGCATCGGCGGTTTCCGCCGGCAGCGGCGCACTTGCGGTGACGGATGCCCTCACTGCCCTGGCCCAGCAACAGCATGCCGGGGCTCTGACCATGGAAGGTTTTGGTGCCAACCGCACCATCCTCGACCCGCGCCTGCATATGGCGCGCCCGGCGGCCGGCCAGCAGGAAGCAGCCAAGGTGCTGCACAATCTGCTCGTCCGAGACGACGCGCCGGCACCGACCACCTTGCAGGACCCGCTGTCGATCCGCTGCATGCCATCGGTCCATGGCGCACTGATCGAGGCGATCGGCCAGGCGAGACAGGCTGTCGAGATCGAGCTCAACGCCGCCGCCGACAACCCGCTGGTGCTGGGCGATGATGAACTGGTACTGTCGACCGGCAATTTCCACACCGCCGCACTGGCGCTCGCCTTTGAGACGCTCGGCCTGGCGATCGCCCAATGTGCCGCGGCCAGTGCCGCGCGCTTCATTCAGCTCACCGGTTCGGGCCGCAATGGCCTGCCGAAATATCTGTCGCCGGTCGGCGGCGCCTCGGCCGGCTTCGTGCCGCTACAGAAGACAGTGACCTCGATCCTGGCCGCCATCCGCCACAAGGCCAATCCGGTGATGCTCGACTTTCTGGCCGTGTCGGAGGGCGTCGAGGATCACGCCACGCAGACACCTCTGGCGGTTGCGAAATGCGCAGGGATGATCGCGCTGTGGCGGCGGCTGATCGCCTTCGAATTGATGGCCGCGGCACAGGCCGTCGACCTGCGCGACGGCTTCACACTGGCGCCGCGCACGGCCGCACTTCACGCGGCGATACGCTCGCTCGTCCCCATGCTGAAAGAGGACCGGCCGCTCGGCATCGACGCCGAAGCGCTTTACGCCGCGCTCGCCGGCGGAAATTGGCCGGCCTGACGCGGCTTCTCAGAAGACGACGGTCTTGTGGCCGTTGAGCATGACGCGGGCTTCGAGATGCAGCTTGACGGCGCGCGCCAGTACCCGGCTTTCGATGTCGCGCCCGACGGCGACGAAATCCTCGGCGCTCATCGCATGGGTGACGCGTTCGGTCTCCTGATCGATGATCGGGCCCTCGTCGAGGTCGGAGGTGACGTAATGCGCCGTCGCACCGATCAGCTTGACGCCGCGGTCGAAAGCCTGGTGGTACGGCTTGGCGCCCTTGAAGCTCGGCAGGAACGAATGGTGGATGTTGATCGCCCGTCCGAACAGCCGGTCCGACAGACCTTTTGAAAAGACCTGCATGTAGCGCGCCAGGATGACCAGTTCGGCCCCTGTCCGCTGCACCAGGTCCAGCAGTTTCTGTTCCTGTTCGGCCTTGTTCTCCTTGGTGGTCGGCCAATGGTGGTAGGGAATGCCCTCCAGCTCGGCGAAGCGGCGGGCATCCTCGTGGTTGGAGACGACGGCTGCAACCTCCGCGTTCAGCCAGCCGACCCTGATCTGGTACAGCAGATGGAGAAGCGCGTGGTCGAACTTGGAGACCATGACGATGATCTTCGGGCGGCGTCCCTGATCGACCAGCGCGGTCTTCATGCCGAAGCGGTCGACGCTCGATTCCAGGGCCCGCTCCAGACTGTCCCCGGTCGAGCCTAACGGGCTGATGAAGGCGATCCGCATGAAAAAGCGATTGGTCTGCCGGTCCCAGAACTGGCTGCTTTCGGCGATGTTGGCGCCGTTCGCGGCAAGCTCCGCCGTGACGGCGGCGACGATCCCCGGCCGATCCTCGCAGGAAAGCGTGAGAATATGAACCGGCGCGGCCTCGCCCGTCGCATCATTGCCTTGAGATTTCACGCCCCGTCGACCCTCTTCATGAACAGGCTGAGTTCAGCCGGATCCATATGCACCACATGCTTGTCTTCGGGATAGGCGAGACTGTTCACGTCGGCAACATATTCCGAAAACGCGGCGATACGCTCGGCCTGCAAACGATCATATTCGGCGGCGAAATTGCGATAGACCTTGGAATGACGGGGCATGTGGCCACGGTTCTGGCCGAGAATGTCGTCGGCGAACAGATATTGCGCATCGCAACCGGTACCCGCTCCCATCGACAGCATGATCAGCGACGTCCGCTCCGAGATCGCCTTGGCCACCTCGACCGGCACCACCTCGATCTCGGCGCCGATGGCGCCGGCGGCCTCCAGTTGCTTCACCGCCGCGAAGATATCCATGGCGGTGTCGGCGGTCTTGCCGACCGCCTTGAAGCCGCCAGTCCAGGTCGCCCGTGACGGGATCAGCCCGACATGGCCGATCACCGGGATATTGTCATCGGCCATCCGCTTGATCGTGGCGTAGCCGGCGCTGCAATAGACCGCGTCGGCGCCGGCCTTGTAGAGCCGGAAGGCCCAGCGCACGAAATCGTCCGCCGTGCCGATCTCGTAGAAATTGTCGCCCGGCATGGTGAACAGGCTGGGCGCCGCGTCGCGGTACTCAGGGTTGAGCACCAATTCGGGCGGCACCGAGACGATGTCGACCCCTGCGCGCTCCGCGGCCTCGGCCTCGTCCATCGTCAGCACACGCAGCATGGTCAGCTGTCGCTTGCCCTTCATGGCGCGCAAATCCGCCACCGTCGGTCTTTTTCGGCTCATCAAAAGGGTTCCCTCAGTTGCATTCGGCGGCAGGTCAGCCGATCTGGATCATCACTTTGCCAGCCTCGACCTTCACTGGATAGGTGGCGAGATTGACGCATACCGGTGCGCCTCGAGCCACGCCCGTCTTGTAGTTGAAGCGGCCATTGTGCTTGGGGCATTCGATGATGTCGTCCATCACCAGCCCATCGGCCAGATGCGCCTTCTCATGCGTGCAGTATCCGTCGGTTGCGAAGTACTCGTCATCGGGACTGCGATAGATGGCGAAGGTACGGCCGCCATGATCGAAGCGGATGACATCCTCTTCCTCGACATCGTCGACGCCACACGCTTCAACCCAGTCGGCCATCTGCTTCTCCCCTATTCCGCCGCCGCCGGAACGGTCAGTGCATGGAATTCGTCCCGGTACGGCCGCGCCGTCGGCGGCAATTCACGTTTGAGGAAATAATCCTCGTACTGAAGCTGCTTCAGCAGCACCGGCCAGACCTCGCGATAGGCATGCCACATCGAAGGGTTCGGCTCGGGCAGATCGTGCTTGATCAATTCGTGCAGCCTCGGCAGCGCGTGATAGGGCACCATCGGGAACATGTGATGTTCGACATGATAGTTCATGTTCCAATAGATGAAGCGGCTGATCGGGTTCATGTAGACGGTGCGCGTGTTCAGCCGGTGGTCGGTGACATTGTCGGCCAGCCCGATATGCTGCAGCAGGCCGGTCAGCAC
>NZ_RZPL01000354.1:0-5682 GCF_004022805.1 Mesorhizobium sp. M7A.F.Ca.CA.002.04.1.1
AGACCGACCTCGTCATCATCGTAACGCCCTATCTGGTCAAGCCGGTCGATCCGTCGAAGAAGCTCGTCGAGCCGACAGATGGCACGCAGCCGGCCAGCAATGCCGACTATTTTCTCAACAACACCGAGGAAGTGAAGGATTCCGATGCCGGTCGCACCGTGGCGCTGGCAGACGGCCGCGTCACTCAACCTGCAGCGGCCGCTTCGGCTGGGCATTTCCTCGACCTGCCGAAGGATTGAAGCCATGCGTCTGGTCTTTGGATCGAGCGTCGCCTTGCTGCTGGCCGGCTTTGCCGCTGGCTGCACCAGCGACGACTATGTGCGCAGCGAAGGGCCAACGGCCGGCGCCGGCAATGCGCAGGCCGCCAACACCGTCATGCAGATGGTCGATCCCTGGAAATACGGGGTCCAGAACACCAGGCTCCTGGTGCCGGCCCAACGAGGCAGTGCCGCGGCTGTCACACCCGATCAGGCGGCCGGTGCCAAGGCGTCGCAGTCGACCACAGGCAACTGATTCAACGGGCAACTGGTCAACGGGCGACCTGACAGGCTGACAGAATGGCAAACGGCATCAAGACCAGGAAGATCCTGCTCGTATCGACCGACAGGACGTTTGCGCAGGACACGCGCACCGCATTTTCCGCCTCCGAGATCATACAGCTCTCGACGGTGGAGAAGAACGTTACCGAGTTGCGCGGTGAGATCCAGGAAGCCGACTTCGGCGCCATCATCGTCGACATGGATGCGGCAAGGCTGGAGGAGGTCGAGTCGCTGCAGCGCATCATGCGTCGGCTGGAGGACAAGGTTCCGGTCGTCGTCGTCACCCAGGAGTTCAACGCGGCCGCGGTGCGTATTCTCGTGCAGCTCAAGGTCGCGGATTTCCTGGTCAAGCCGATCACCACGGCCGATCTGGTGCGCTCCGTGGTACGGGCGCTGCAAGGGCCCGGGCGCGAGGAAAACACCGAGTCGCAAATCTATACCTTCATGCCTGCGGCGGGCGGCGTCGGCACCACGACGCTGGCGCTGCAGACCGCCTTCCAGCTGCATCACTCGGTGACGCGCGGAGCCTCGACCTGCGTCGTCGATCTCAACTTCCAGCAGGGCGCCTGTGCCGAATATCTCGACCTCGAACCGCGTTTCGACATCACCGAGATCGAGAACCAGCCCGAGCGTCTCGACCGCCAACTGCTCGACGTGATGCTGTCCAAGCATGCCAGCGGGCTTTGCGTGCTGGCGGCACCGGCGCATCCAGCCGAGATGCGCTCGTTCAAGACCGATGTCGTGGTGCGCATGCTGGATCTCGTTTCGGCCTATTTCGACAATGTCGTCATCGACATGCCCCGCACCTGGTTTCCATGGACGGAGACCGTGCTGCTCGGTTCCAACAAGCTCTACATCGTCGCGGAAATGACGGTGCCGTGCCTGCGCCACACCCAGCGGCTGATCCAGGCGGTCTACGAGACGGCCGGCAAGGAAGTGAAGCCGAACGTCATCGTCAACCGTTTCGAACAGAAGATGTTCGATAACGGCATCAAGCAGGCGGACGTCCAGGAAATCCTTGGCGAGCATTTCGTCGGCGGCATCGCCAACAACTACCGGCTGGTGCGCGAAGCAGTCGATCGCGGCGTACCGCTGCACGAGATCGATCCCAACGCCAATGTCGTCAACGATCTGAAGAAGATCATCCTGCCGGAAGAAGCGGTCCCGACCCGGGCGAAATCGCGCTCGCTGTTTGGCATGGGCCGTGGATTGCTGAAGAGGAAAGCCGGATGACCAGCCGCTTCTCCACCCTGCAGAACCGCGATGCGCGTCCGCAGCGCGCGCATGAGACGACGCCGGTCGCCCATCATGCCGTCGTCATACCAACCAGCCGAAAGGCTTTGCCGGCAAAGCCGGAAGCAGCGCTGGCAAAGAATGCCAACAAGGTGCTCGATGCGCGCGTGCGTATCCACCGGCTGCTGCTCGAAGAGATCAATCTTGTCGCGCTGGAGCGTTTGCCGAAGGATGAGATGCGCCGGCAAGTGCATGACTTCGTTTCGGAAAAGACCAAGCAGGAGCGGATGGCGATCAACACCGTCGAGCTTGATGCGCTGGTCGACGACATCGTCGACGAGATGGTCGGCCTCGGTCCGCTCGAGCCGCTGCTCAAGGATCCCGACATCAACGATATCCTGATCAACGGCCACATGAACTGCTTTGTCGAAAAGAAAGGCAAGCTGCAGCCGGTCCACATTCCGTTCAAGGACGAGGCGCATCTCCTGCGCATCGTCAACAAGATCGTCGCCGCGGTCGGTCGCCGCGTCGACGAATCGCAGCCGATGGTCGATGCCCGCATGCTGGACGGCTCGCGCTTCAACGCGGCCATCCGCCCGGTTGCGGTCGACGGCCCGCTGGTGTCGATCCGCAAATTCTCCAAGAACAAGCTCGGCCTGCATAAACTGGTCGAATTCGGCGCCATCACCCAGAACATGGCCGAAGTGCTGGCGGCGGCCGTGCATGCCCGCAAGACGACGATCATTTCGGGCGGCACCGGCACCGGCAAGACGACCATGCTCAATGCACTGTCGGCCTTCATTCCGGAAGACGAGCGGCTGATCACCATCGAGGACGCGGCCGAGCTCCAGCTGCAGCAGCCGCATGTCGCGCGCATGGAAACACGTCCGGCCAACATCGAAGGCCATGGCGAGCTGAAGCAGCGCGACCTGGTCAAGAACGCACTGCGCATGCGCCCCGACCGCGTCATCCTCGGCGAATGCCGCGGCGAGGAGGCTTTCGACATGCTGCAGGCAATGAACACCGGCCACGAAGGGTCGATGGCGACCATCCATGCCAACACGCCGCGCGACGCCATTTCGCGGCTCGAGCAGATGCTTGGCATGACCGGCATGCCGATGACGGTGCAGTCGATCCGCAGCCAGATCGCCAGCGCGCTCGACCTGATCGTCCAACTGACGCGCCTGTCCGACGGCAAGCGCAAGGTGACCAGTGTCGCCGAGGTGACCGGCATGGAAGGCGATGTCATCCAGATGCAGGAGATCTTCCGCTTCGTGCGCACCGGCATGGAGGCCGACGGCAAGATTCTGGGCCACTACGAGGCGACCGGCATCCGGCCGCGCTTCCTCGAGGACCTGCGCGCCATGGGCATCGAGTTTCCCGGACGATATTTCGAACCCGGCCGGCCGCAGGAGTAGCCAAGTGTTCGATGGAATGAGCGCGATCTATGTCGTCTATGCCGCGGCCGCGCTGACCGGCATCCTGATCGCCGAGGCCTGTTACCTGCTTTATGCCGGCCGCAGCGACAAGCGCACCGCCATCAACCGGCGCATGAGGCTGCAGGAAAACAAGATCAGCCAGGAGCAGGTGCTCGTCCAACTGCGCAAGGAGCGCGGCCTTGACGCGGGCACGCCGCTGTTTTCGGCGGACCGGTTTCGCGCGCTGCGAACCCAGTCGGGCATGATCATGCCGCTGTCGAAATTCCTGATGATCACCTGCGGCGTGGCGATGGCGATGGCCCTGGTCGCCATCTGGTACGGCTTGCCGCCGCTGATGGGGTTCGTCCTGTTCGTGGTGCTCATGCCGCTATTGCCGGTGCTGACGCTGCGTTTCAAGCGCAAGCGCCGGCTGAAGCGGTTCGGCATGCAGTTGCCGGAGGCGCTGGAACTGATCACGCGTGGCCTGAAGGCCGGCCACCCGGTGCCGGTGGCGATCGCCATGGTGGCGCGCGAGATGCCCGACCCGATCGGCAGCGAGTTCGGCGTCATCGCCGACGAAGTGACCTACGGATCCGATCTGGTTTCGGCGTTGAACTCGCTGTTCGACCGGGTCGGCCAGGAGGATCTGCCGTTGTTCGTCACCGCCGTCTCGATCCAGACCAGTTCGGGCGGCAATCTGCGCGAGATCCTCGACGGCCTGGCGACGACGATTCGCGAGCGTGGCAAGCTGCGCCGCAAGGTGCGCGCCATTGCGACAGAAGGCCGGATGTCGGCCTACATTCTGACGGCCGTGCCGGCGTTGCTGTTTGCCGCCATCATGGCACTGATGCCGGGCTTCTACAGCGACGTCTGGGGCGAGCCGAAGACCTGGTATCTGCTTGGCGCGTCGATCACCTGGCTGATGCTGGGCAATCTGATGATGTTCAAGATGTCGAATTTCAAGTTCTGACATGCAGGGCTTCATCGAATTCCTCGCCTCGCTTGCGCCGACCTCATTGATGCCGGTGGCCATACTGCTGCTGGCGGTGGGTGCTGCCGCTGTTGCCTGGCCTGTTGTCATGGCGAAGGGCGATCGCAACGAGGTCATGCGCCGGCTCAGGGTCGACAACGGTCCCGTGGCCGCCAAACCGGAGCCGGTGCAAAAGAAGAATACCGGCATCGTGCGCGAGAAGGCGGTGAAGCGGGCGCAGGAATTCTACGCCAGGAGCGATCCGGAAAATGTCGCGCGGCTGCGCATGAAGCTTATCCAGGCGGGCTACATGGAGCCGCGCGCTGTCGGTACGTTCTTCCTGATCCGGTTCACCGCGATGATCGGCACGGCAATCGGTGTGTTTGTGCTCAACCGCTGGATGGCCAGTCCGGACGCAACGATGGCCAGCCGCTGGACATTCGTCATCCTGTCGGGCGCGGCCGGTTATTTCCTGCCCGGCCTGATGCTGAGCCAGAAAGTGCGGGAACGCAGGCGTGAGTACCGCAACGGGTTTCCCGATTTCATGGACCTGATGATTGTCTGCTCGGATGCCGGCATGAGCATGGAGGCAGGCATAGAGCGCGTCTCCAAGGAACTCGCCAAGACTTATCCCGCGCTCAGCCAGAACCTGCAGCTGGTGTCGCTGGAGCTGAGGGCCGGGCGCAGCCTCGACGATGCGCTGAAGGCGCTCGCCGATCGCCTCAGCCTGGACGAGGTGCGTTCCTTCGCCACGCTGCTGCAGCAGTCCAAGGAACTCGGCACCAGCCTGTCGGGGGCGCTGCGCGTCTTCTCCGACGACATGCGCCATAAGCGTATGTCGTTGGCCGAGGAAAAGGCGCACGCTCTGCCTGCCAAGATGTCGGTGCCCGTGGTTGTGTGCATCCTGCCGGTGGTGCTGATGATCGCGGCCATTCCAGTCATCGTCAAAATGACGGCGCACTAGCGAGCGCTCCACAAAAGCCCTAGCAAGGGGCTGACAAACCATTGTTCTGACCGAACCCGGCTTTGCAGGTGAGAAAGTCCATGCTGCTGCGCACCCTCTTCCTTGGCCTTGCCGCGGCCAGCCTGTCGCCCGCCTGGGCCGTGGCCGGCGATTGCGGCGATGCCGCCGCCTTGGTGCAGCAGGCCTATCCCAAAGCTCGAAAGAGCGCCGACGGCACCTCGTTCACGCTCGAACCCCACACCAGCATTGCCCTGACATTCGCGTATGGCGATCCGCCAGGGCTGGCTTGCAAGATCTGGCCCGCCCATGACGACCTGCTGTTGGTCGCAGTGCCGCTGATGGACGGGTCCCAACCCAGCGACTACGCGCATGCCGGCGATATCGAGCTTTTGATTGTCGACAGGAAGAGCCGGCAGGTGCGCCAGCGCCTGCTCCAGCCCGGGCTGATGAATGATGATGCCATCGCCATCCGCCAGGTGGAGCTTGATACCGGCCGCTATGCGCTGGCGCCCGATGTTACTGCCTTTGGCCTGCGCATCGAAATGGCAAACAATTCGC